>NZ_JBQSVO010000047.1:0-25086 GCF_052376275.1 Pseudoalteromonas sp. AOP7-A1-14
GTTTTGTTTGTTCATCGCATACGCCGAAAATACATAATGTAGCTGTTGGTATTGGCCTTTAAAGCCCATTTCAACGTTGTCGGCAGTTACAGATGCGAGAGAAGCGACTTGTTGCTCACGTTGTAATTGATAAAGCTCAGCCGCTTGTGGGGCGCGATAGCCCCTTGATGCATTTGCATATATGTAATTGTTATTACTTAATTGGTAGCTGAGGCCAAGCTTTGGGGATGTGTTAGTAAATTTATTCTCGCCACTAGGCGGGCGTGAGTAGCGACAGCCGCCCATTGTGCATTCGCTGCCATCTTCTTTCGTACGCCCAGCGAGCAAATTATTAGTGTAGTCGTAATTGAGTTGCTCAAACCGAGCGCCTAAATTTACGCTAAGTTTCTGCCATTGCCAATCAAGGCTAACAAATGGAGCCAGTAGGGTGCTGGTTACATCATAATCGTAATGTTTACCTTGTGGAACTGTCGCGACTAAAAATGCTGAACCTTGAGTTGGTTCTGCTTGATACTGCAAAAAATCAGCGCGGGTGTATTCGCTGTCCAGCCCTAAATTAAGGGTTAACTTCTCCGAGTAAGTATGTCGCCAAAGAGATTGTACGCCAACGCCATTTTGGCTATTTTCCTCAAGGGGCGTACCCGGTAAAAAGTGTTTAAAAAACGTCATGCTTTGGCTTCGGACATACGGTGTAATAGTGACTACGTCTTGGGCTGTTTGCCATTGTACTTTTGACCAAAGTCTAAATGAACGAGCTTTTCTAAATGCGTCAGGATCAAAGTTTTTTTGTGCTATTTCATCGTCTTTATAGCTTTCAAAGCCCTCAATGAACCCAGCTGTTTTTTGATCTAAATGAGTGTAACTTAGCCCTGTATTCACTAAAAAGTCATCACTTTCATAGCGATGGCGCAGATTTAATTTTTCTTGGTCGACACTTTCATCATCACGGTAACCTGTATCACGAGTAACACTGGCATTTATGCCAATACCTTGATTACCCAAGTCTGTACCACTTCTAAGTTTTAAACGGCTGTAACCATAAGAACCTAAATCAACCCCAAGCAAGTGTTCATCGTAAGTCGTGTCAGGGGTAATTACATTAATTACGCCATGTACGGCATTTGAGCCGTAAAGGACAGAGCCTGGTCCCTTTAATACTTCTACACGTTCGGCCATTTCAGTGTGTGCTTCAAATAACTCGTTTATATTACAAAACCCCGCTGCGCGAAGAGGAATTCCGTCTTCTGCGGTCAATATTCCACCACACGCTCCTGCGCCCGAAAGAACAGGAGAGCGCAAGGCCGGCAAATATTCTTGGCCATTGCCATGTTGAATATTAGCACCAGCAATTTGCTTTAATACTTGTTCAATATGAGTCGGGGCAATTAAATCTAGCTGCTCTTTAGTGATGCTGCTTATTACTAAAGGCAGAGGTTCTGCGCTTACTTCTGCGCGTGATGCGGTAGTGGTAATACGTTCAATATCGTTTTTTTCGCTACCTACGCTTAATGTGGAGGTGAGTAATGCAGCGGGGACTATAAATAAACGCATTGTTTTCCTTAAAATTATTATTTAGGTCAAGTATAAAATAACAACTCCAGTGATAACTAGCAATTACGATAATGTGAATTATTTTAAGTAGTCACTCTGTTTTTTTCTTTAACTTTCATTTTAATGTAAGTACTCACTGTCTTTATATGTTCTGAAATGTAGTTGCTGTTTGATTCATGCGAGACTGTTAGGCTTTAAAGCGAAATAGCCGTTGAAGGTTTTTATAATAAAATACATATTTGCAACTTTTTTAGCCGTATTAGGGAAAAGTATATTATCGGTACAAGCAAGTGCTAAACATGAACGTGAACATGATAGGGTGAGCGTAAGGAGCTAATATTATTAGAAGTTGATGGTTTACTAATCCACCAAGTGCATGACACACGAGAAATTTTATTGATAGTGAGCTGGCATCAATTACACGATTAGACGTTGTTATAGTTAGTACACTTCATGTGAAGTTCATAAATCTTTGCTATGTTTAAGTTCAGTTAAATAGAGGCTATTTATGAAAGCATTTATATACTTGGCTGTATTAGCACTGGGAATGATGACGAGTGGTGTTGATGCTAAACAAAAGTACAAGAATAAACATACGGGAAAAGGTAGTTTGCCACCAGGCTTACAGAAAAAAGTAGCCAATGGTGGACAATTACCGCCAGGTTGGCAAAAAAAGTATCACCGGGGTGATATTCTAGATCATGATATCTATAGATATGGAAAAATATTAACACCGATTGGCCGTGATAATGTAATTACGATTGAAGTCGATGACACTATTATCCACTTGGTACATAACACACGAGAAATACTTTCTATTTTGAGTCGTGGTAAATGAAAATTGAAAGTGGCTTAATTGAAAGTTGCTTGACCACAATAGCTTGGTAACTTTCATCTTTACTTTATTTGCATAACGCCAGCCTTTAAATACTAGGTGGCTGCCTGGACCTGAAGTACTGCCATCGCGTTCGGTGGTTTGACTTAATGCGGTATCGCAGATGATGCCGTCAGCACCAGATATATTCACGGTATTACCTAAAACAGAGCCTTTAAAGCCACCCGCTGATGCTAATCAACATTGCTTAACGGTGCATATACTAAATAGCGACTTTCTTTGAGCGGTCATACCATTACTTGAAGTGTAAACTTGTGCGTCGCTGCCAATATTTAATTTATCTTGAATAATAGTCAAGCTACTTTGACCCGGAATCGTCAAAGGGCTGGCGCCTCTAATGGTTGACTCCACCATAGTGGCGATTATCTTGGATTACTAAAATAGCCATGGAGGTGAGTATTAATACCGTAACAAGGATAAAGCCCTTGTTGTTTTTCATAGGTTTAAGGCTATGATAGATGGGTAATCAAAATGGTATGAATTAAATTAACGGCAAAGGCATTGATAGCAACTGCTTAATAGTCAAAAAACAATGCGTTTAAAATGTACTTAACTTACTTAGTTAAAAATAAGCCTACAGGGAGACTTTGTGTATACAGCTCTTTTTATTATCAGCGGATTTTTGTTATTGGTGAGTGCGTTGCCACTTTCATATAGTCAGCATTATCTAGTTCGAAGTTGTGACTTTGTCAGGCTACAAATCGCTTATCTGGCTATTTTTATGCTCGTCGTTATTATTTGGCTGGCTGTTGTAGACTCCTTTACATGGATACAGCTTAGCCTACTAACCATTAATGTTATTTCACTTGCCTTGCAGAGCTGGTGGATTTATCCATATACCTTTATTGCTCCTAAAGAGGTTAACCATGCGCAAAAGGGCAAACGTCATAGCGTAAGGATCATGTCGGCTAATGTGCTTATGTCGAATAAAAATAGTGCGGCACTACTCGATTTAGTTAAGCGCCATGAACCTGATTTATTAATAACTCTTGAAAGTGATAAGTGGTGGCAAGATGAGCTGGCACCTTTAAAAGATGATTACCCTTATAGTATCGATTGTGCAAAAGATAACCGCTATGGTATGCATTTGTTTAGTAAGTTTAAAATTAAGCAAGCGCAAGTTTGTCAATTAGTTGAAGAAGATGTGCCATCTATTCATATCCTTTTTGAAAACGCAGAAGGGATTGAGATGCAAGGGCACTTTATTCACCCTGCGCCACCAAGTCCAACCGAAGAAGACACCTCTCGTCCGCGTGATAGCGAACTTGTTATGGTCGCTAAAGCATTAAAAGAGTGTAAACGTCCGGTGATAGTTGCTGGGGATTTAAACGATGTGGCATGGTCACGCACTACGCGTTTATTTATGCAAATAAGTGGCTTGCTCGACCCTCGTAAAGGTCGCGGCTTTTTTAATACTTTCCATGCTGATTATTTTTTCATGCGTTGGCCACTTGATCACCTTTTTCATAGTGGTGGCTTTACCGTGAAACGTATTAAGCGCTTAGACAAATATGGCTCAGATCACTTTGCACTATTAACCGAGCTTGTGCATCAACAAATCGATCAGCAATCTACGTATGAACAAACCAGTGTCACCGCACAAGTGGCTGATGAGCTGATGATGGATCATCTAGATAAACACCAAGTCCCGACTTTTGATTAGCGTGCACTGTTATTTAGAGCTGACTTTTCTGTAGATTAAAGGCCACATGAGTGGCCTTTTGGGGGGAGCTATTAACGTTTACTCATTAATCATAATTGTTTTGATATTCACAAACTCACGAATACCAAAGCCACCATGTTCGCGGCCGTAGCCGCTGTCTTTTACGCCACCAAAGGGTAAGTTTGGTTGTGCAAGACCGTAGCCATTGATGTTGATCATGCCGGTATCAAAGTGCTTTTTAGCCAGATCGATGGCTTTTTTCTCATCTTTTGAAAATATACCGCCGCCTAAGCCATAACGGGAGTCGTTAGCAATGCGCATAGCGTCATCATTGTCTTTTGCTTTAATTAAAGAGGCAACTGGGCCAAATAACTCATCGTCATAGGCGGGCATGCCAGGTGATAAGTTTTCAAGCAGTGTTGGCGGGTAGTAGTAACCTGTTTGCTCTGGAATTTCTCCACCTGTTACAACTGATGCACCGGCTTTTACTGATTCTTGTACTTGTTGATGAATTTTATCGCGTAAGTCTTCACGAGCCATTGGGCCTAAGTCGGTATCATCACTCATTGGGTCGCCGACTTTCATCCCTTCAAACTGCTCAGTAATGGCTTTTTTAAAGTCGTCATAAAGAGCATCAACAACCACAAATCGTTTAGCAGAAACACAGGTTTGACCGTTATTGACCATGCGTCCTTGCATGCAGGTTTTGACTGCAAGTGTTAAATCGGCATCATCAAGCACCATGTAGGCATCGTTACTACCTAGTTCCAATACGGTTTTCTTTACTTGTTTGCCAGCGCGCTCGGCTACTTTTTTACCCGTGCCGTCGCTACCGGTAAATGTCACTCCGCGAATCGCTTTATGATCAATCAGTTCACTGGCCGTTTTGCCATCAACTAGTAGGTTCTTAAATACATGATCAGGGAATCCAGCTTCATCAAACATACTTTCAATTTTTTCGGCCATACCAAACACATTACCAGCGTGTTTAAGTACGGTTGTATTACCAGCCATGATATTAGTAACTGCATAACGTATCACTTGGTAAAGCGGAAAATTCCAAGGTTGAATACCGAGTAGAACGCCTGTTGGTCGGTAGGTCACTATTGCTCTGCCGCCTTGCATATCTCGTTCTTCATCAGCTAATTGCACTGGGCCATTTTCAGCTGTATAACGACATATAGCTGCACATAGTTCAATTTCTTGAAATCCTTGCGGATATACTTTGCCCATCTCTTCGGTCATTAATTTAGCGATTGCTTCTTTGTTCTGCTCAAATACAACAGCTAACTGGTTTAAATGTTTAGCTCGTTCGGTAAATGTAGTGGTACGCCAATCTAAAAAAGCTTGCTGGGCTTTATCGACCTCTGCTTGTGCTTGGGCTAAAGTAAGCAAAGTATATTCATTAATAGGCTGCTCGGTGGTGGGATTAATAGTTTTTACTGTATTAGACATCATTATCTCCTTACAAATAATATTGTGTAAGCGTTTGCAAGGCTGACACCAACTCTATATTTAGTTCGTTTATAGTTATATTTTATTGTAATTAATGAACTTTTAATTTCCACGTGGCTCATTCGCTTATTAATTTAAGTCGCTATTTAGTCTTATGCCGGTAAAAAGTGCAGGTAGCTGAAAAAGTTACAAGGAGTATAATATGGCAAAATTGTTTAATACCCGTTTAGCGTTAATACAAGCGACGTTCAAAATACAAATTTAGTAATCGCTGTGTAATGGCGGTGGCTTAAGTTCTCTACCTTGCGCTATGCTGCCTAAAGAGTAGTTACTGAGTGAGCTTACAAAACTCCCTCAAGCTAGCGAGCAATCTTATAACCTCAACTTTTTTGTCATACACCGCTCAGTTATAGTCACGAACAAAAAGCAGATTGGCATACATTGCTTGCACCTTACTTTGCTGAGTTTGATATTGATGAGTCAACGTTAGGAATGAGTGCATCACGAAAACCCATTGATGCAGGTATAGTCGATTTAATTGCGCCATTTAAACCGCCGGTGGTGAGCTTTCACTTTGGTTTGCCAGAGCCGTCTATCGTAAGCAGGATAAAAAGCTACAGTGGTAGCGTGATTTCTACTGCGACTTTATTAGGTTTAGCGTCATTATAATTTAAAGCCCGTAAACCTATCTTACTGTGTTTTTAGCTTAGTATTACTGACCGTCGTTCACTTTTTTGGATCTCCCATAACATGAGAGTTGGCTCACCTGTGGCGGTATTGATGGAAAGTATTTTTATTGCTAGTAACCTTGTTGGATTATCTCGTTTTTATATAAGAGAAAACACGCTTAAGGGTGTTGAGCTATGAGCTTAAGTAAAAAAGTTTCTCGTTGAATCGACATACCTTGCTTGTCGCTCATGGCCATGGTGGTTTCGTTATGAGCAATGGCAGTATTAATATCCATCCATTTTGGTTGCATACCATTTTGTTGCTCGTAGAGTTCCATGCAGGGTTTTGCAAATTGGTCACTCACACTGCAAAAGTAGCAGTATGATTTGATATGGATAATGTCATAGTCATCTTTGTACCAAGGGCGATACTCTTGGTACATACCAAGCTGACCCGTTATTTGTATATCTTGCGCGCCTGTTTCTTCAAAAAGCTCACGTTTTAGGCCTTGTTCGATGCTTTCACCGTTATCAATCCCACCGCCGGGTAAGCTGTAGTCGTCATAACGCGGTGTATACAAAAGCAAAATCTTCTCATTTTTAATGACAATGGCACGCGTGGTTTCGCGGGTAAACTGCGTACCATTAACAATGCCAAGGCTTGGGTGTATGACGTCGCGAAGTAGTTTCATAATTAGGCTTGCTTATATAAGTTAGAGCAATGCTATTTTAACGTGTGTAGCGTGTAAAGCGAATATTTGTCTAAAGTGACCGTTGATTTTTCAGGGGGGTAAAACGAAGGTATTTAATCACAGTGTGAGATTTATAGCCTCATAGGCTGTCGATAACTGCACCTGCTTTACTCTACTGACTTAATCGCTGAAATAATAAGTGAAAATAGAGCAACAAAAAGTAACCCCCTAAATAAATAGCAAGCAATAATAGACATTTAGTCGAGGTTTTTAGCTTGTGAGGAGTATTTATTTCGGCTAAAAATTTATAAGCTGTTATTATAATGCGTTAAGGTTTAATTTACTTTATTTTGCAAATGCGGCAGCGTAGAATAAGAAAAAAGCACAGGAATTTTATATGTTAAACATACTTTTAGTTGATGACGATGCTGAGTTTAGCGAGGTAGTTTGTCATATCATTGAGTTTTTAGGGCACAACATTAGTACTGCTGCTAATTTGGCGGAAGCTCAGCAATGGTTTGAGAATAATACCTTTGACCATGTTTTTTTAGATTTCATGCTCCCCGACGGCAGTGGCTTACACTTAATTGAACACTTACAGCAGTCTATCCATAATCCCAAAATCACGCTTATTTCTGGCCACCCCTCTATTAAGGGTAAATTAGCTGAGATGTGCGCTCCTAATGTTGGCCATTTAGTTAAGCCATTACAACGCGAAGATATTGAACTGGTTTTATCGCCTAAAAAAAGCGGCGATAAAAAAGTCTCGAAGCCTGCTGTAACTAAACATTTTGATACGCTTATTGGTGAATCACAAGTAATGAAAGATCTTTACACTATGGTTGAACGTGTGGCGGCCACTTCTGCCAATGTAATGCTGATGGGTGAAAGTGGCTCGGGTAAAGAAGTTGTAGCACAGGCAATTCATAATGCGAGTAAATGCGATGGCCCTTTAGTTACGACTAACTGTGGTGCATTTTCAAAAGAATTGATAGGAAGTCAGTTGTTTGGCCATGAAAAAGGCGCTTTTACTGGCGCTATAGCTCGTAAAGAAGGGGTGTTTGAGCAAGCCGGTGGCGGTACGTTATTTTTAGATGAAGTAACCGAAATGCCTATCGATATGCAGCCAAATTTACTGCGTGTACTTGAGAGTAAAAAAGTAACTCGGGTAGGCGGTAATCGTGAACAACCGGTAAACTGCCGGGTTATATCTGCGACTAACCGCTCTTTAACCGAACTTGCCCAAAATAATATTATTCGCGAAGATATTTATTTTCGTTTGGCGGTTTTCCCGATTGAGATTCCAGCACTGCGTGACCGAAAAGAAGATATTTCGTTACTTGCTAAAGCATTTTTAACCCAGCTTAACGATGAAAATGGTACCAACTATAGCTGGCAAAGTATCCAGCTAAAAGTATTGGAAAGCCACGATTGGCCGGGTAATGTGCGCGAATTACGACATGCTATCCACCGTGCTTTTATTATGAGTGACCCAAAGGAAAGCAGTATTACCTTACCTGAAAATTTAGAATCACCTTTTTCACGTATCAATAAATTACAGACTGAAGAAAATAAAGTCAGTGCTGGGCAAACCATCGAAGAGGTTGAAAGAGAGTTGATCCACGTGACTTTAGATAAAGTACAAGGTAATAAAACCTTAGCAGCACAAATGCTCGGGATAAGCACAAAAACCTTGTATAACCGTTTAAATGCTTATGGTGGGATTGGCGAATACAAGTAAGCCTGACACTAGATTAAAGAAACAAAGAGGGCAGTATGAGTAGTAATGAACCGATTAACAAATTAGTACATGACGCGCGTGCACCACTTAACCGTATCTCGATGAATGCTGAGCTTATTAAGTTAGTACTTGAAAATGATATGCCAAAAGACAAAGCGCTAGTGGCGCTTGATAAAATAATTGCTAACTGCCAACAGTGCAGCGAGAGCTTGCAAAAAATATCAGATTCACAATAGGACATTTAATGAAAAAATGGCAGGGCAAAGCGAACCTTATATGGGCGAGTTTTATCGGTATTGTATTGTGTATTATTGTAGGTAATAGCTTTTTAGCCGTTAATATAATTAATAGTTTAACCAAGACTCAGCAGAGCTTGGATAACACCAGCATGATCACAACAGCTATCAGTAAGTTACATTTATCTGTTGTACAAGCAGAGTCAGGGCAGCGTGGTTATTTACTCACCGGTGATAAAACTTATTTAACCCCTTATTACGAGGCCATATTACAACTAAAATCTCAGGTAAGCTTGGTTAAAAGCCTCAGCTCATCTATTGAGGGGCAGGCTGACGATATTGCTCGCTTGCTTTTTTTAGTCGATGACAAAGTAGCTGTACTCACTAAAACTGCTGATTTAGCCTTGGCAGATGAAGACAGACGTGCCCATTATTTACTAGAAACCCACAAAGGACGTGATTTATACGAGCAAATACTAACACTTGTTGGACAAATTGAAGAGCGGGAACTTAACTTTAAGATTAGTCAGTTTGTGAAATTAGCAGAAATAAAAAAGGATGCTAAAATTACGTTTGCAATAACAGCAATTACTAGTGCTTTATTGATTATAGGCATGTTTATACTTACGCGGATTAATTTACGTAATGCCAGTATTTACCGTTCAGAGCTGGAGCAGCAAAATGAAATGCTTGCAAGCAAGGTCTCTGAGCGGACCCAAGAGTTAATGATTTACTCTGATGAATTAAGCCGTTCAAACCGAGAACTCGAAGACTTTGCGTTTGTAGCAAGTCATGACTTACAAGAGCCTCTGAGGAAAATTCAAGCGTTTAGCGATCGCCTTGAAACTATGTTTAAAGATGAACTCGGCGAAAAAGGTATTGATTACATTGGCCGCATGAAAAGCGCAGCACAAAGAATGTCAAACCTTATTAATGATTTACTTGAGTTTTCTCGGGTCACTACGCGAGGTAGAGAGTTTATCGATATTGATTTGAGTAAAGTGTTGAGTGAGGTTGTAAGCGATTTAGAAATCGCAATTAAAGAATCTGACACTGAGGTTGATATTGATGATATGCCGGTTATTCAGGCTGATCCTAGCCAGATGCATCAGCTTTTTTTAAATTTACTTTCAAATGCTGTTAAGTTTAGACGCCCTGATGTGGCACCACGGATCAGTATTAATTATCAGCATCAGAGCGAATTTAGTGAAACTCATAATACAGATATTGAATGGCAAGTTATTACAGTTACAGATAATGGCATTGGATTCTTAGAAGAGTATACAGATAAGATTTTCGTACCGTTTCAGCGTTTACACGGACGCTCACAATATAAAGGCACAGGCATTGGCTTGTCTGTATGTCGTCGAATTGTTGAACGCCATGGTGGAACTATAACGGCGCAAAGTGAAAGTGGTGAAGGGGCAACCTTCATAATTAAATTACCTGTGGAAGCAGAGCTTTTCACATTGCAAGGGGAGGCGTAATGCCACTTAATACAGTAAAACCAATCACCATTTTAATGGCTGACGATGATGAAGATGACCGTTTATTAACTCAAGATGCGCTAGCAGAAAGTCGCGTTCTTAACGAGCTTCACTTTGTTGAAGATGGTGTTGAGCTACTTGAGTATTTAGAGCGTAAAGGCAAGTTTGAAGAGCGCGATTCTTCACCTCGCCCAGGACTTATTTTACTTGATTTAAATATGCCGAGGATGGATGGTCGAGAAGCTTTAGAGGCAATTAAAGGTAACCCTAACCTTAAAGGTATCCCGGTCGTTATTTTAACTACATCTAAGCAGGAAGAAGATATGGTTAAAGGATATAACTTAGGTGCAGCCTCGTATATTACAAAACCTGTTACCTTTGATGGCTTAGTTGATTTAATGAAAACACTGGGCAAATATTGGGTTGAGTTTGTAGAGCTACCTAGTAGCTTTAACGATTAATCGCAGGAGAAATAATGATAGATAGGGCAACCAAGCTGCTACTTGTTGAAGATGATGAAGATGATTATATTCTTACTTGTGATTATCTTAAAAGCTTAAGCTCCCACAATTTTGATGTTGAGTGGGTCAGCTGCCCTATAAAAGCCGTAGAAGTATTAAGTCAAAACCAGCATGACATTTGCCTGCTTGACTACCGCCTTGGTGCATCCGACGGTTTAGTGGTACTTAAGCAAGCAATTGAAAATGGTTACAATGGTCCTATCATTATGCTTACCGGGCAATCTAATGAAGCTCTTGACAATGCAGCGCTTGATGCCGGAGCTGTTGATTATTTAGTTAAAAGTGAAATGAGCAGTAGTCGTTTCGCGCGCTCTATTCGTTATGCTCTAGCAAGGCGAGATGTCGAAGGTGAGCGTGTTGAGCGTTTAAAGGCGGAAGCTGAAAACCGTTCAAAAGACCGCTTTTTAGCCCACTTAAGCCATGAGTTACGCACGCCGCTATCTTCAATACTTGGTTATACCGAGCTGCTGTTGCAAAGCGAGTTTAATCAGCACGCAAACAACGAGCTAGGGGTGATTTATCGTAACGGAAAGCACCTACTGAGCTTACTTAATGATGTTCTCGACTTATCTAAAATAGCGGCCGACAAACTTGAGCTTAACTTCAGCGAAGTAAATCTCGACAGTCTAATGGCTGATGTTTTTACCTTAATGCGTGTATCTGCACTTGATAAAGGGTTGTGTTTGCGTTTTGAGTCGTTACAGTCATTGCCACTATTGGTTAATCTAGATGCAACACGCTTTCGTCAAATCCTTATAAATATTATTAATAATGCAATAAAATTTACCGAGCAAGGTGAGATTGTTGTGCGTGCTTGGACTGAATTTGTTAACGACCAAGAAATGCTCTTTTTCAGCATTAAAGATTCAGGTTTGGGGATTGCCCCTGAAAAGCAAGAGTTGATCTTTAAGCCCTTTGAACAAATAGCAGATATTGAGTCCCGTTCAGTCGGTGGTGCAGGGCTTGGGCTGGCTATATGTTCAGAGTTATTAACGCGAATGCACGGCAGTATCGATTTAGAATCGACTGTGGGTGAAGGCTCTGAGTTTATTATTTCAGTGCACCCGGGCAATATTAATGGTGTGCAAAGAGAGCCATTAAAGCTTGATTTAACGCCGAATATGCAGCAAAAAACAGCACCTTGTAAAGTCAGTGGTCGTGTACTGGTAGTTGATGACCTTAGAGATTTACGTGTTTTAGTGGGGCATATGATAAGTTCTGCCGGTGCAAAAGTAGACTATGCTGAGCACGGCAAGCAAGCCCTTGAAAAAGTTCGCTGTGCAGAGCAGCAAGGCTCGCCTTATGAGTTAATCTTTATTGATATTCACATGCCTGTAATGGGCGGTAAAGAGGCAACAATTGAGCTTAGAAAGCAAGGTTTTAAAGGGGGCATAGTTGCCCTTACTGCCGCAACCATGAAGGGGATACATAATGAGCTATCAGCACTTGGTTTTGATGATGTTATAGGTAAGCCAGTAGATTCTAATTTACTGTATCAAACTTTAGCTAATTACCTTGACGACCATCAGCAGACAAAGCCTGCACACCCTACACCAGAGGTTCCAGCTGCTAATTTACGCTTTTTGTTGTTAGAGGATGACCATGATGCGGCGCAAATTACTCAGCTGTTACTCGAGAGTCTTGCGGTTGAAACCGTTATAGTCAATAGTTGTGAGCAATGTATAGAGACATTAAACACCGACAGTACCTTTGATAAAGTACTACTTGATATGCATTTACCTGATGGCGATGGTTTAACTTTGGCTAGTCAATTAAAATGTCAGCATCCAGCGCTAAACCTTGTTATTATCAGTGGCGCAGAGCCAGATCCTCAAAAGATAAAGCAGCTAGAGATAGAGCACGTGTTACTCAAGCCAATAAATTTAAGCTTGCTAACTCAACTCATTGAGGGTTAGCAATTACTGAATTGCGGATCACCAGCTCAGGTTTAAATAAGGTTTGCAGTGGCAAGGTGTTTTTTTGATACAGTTCATTTAGCATCCAGTTTGCTGCCATAGTGCCCATATCATTTATAGGGTAATTAATCGTGGTCAATGGCGGATATACGTGACGTGTGAAAAATATATTATCAAACCCCATAATCGAAAGTTGCTCTGGTAAGGCAATGCCTTGCTCTCGAGCGCTGACCATTGCCCCTGTTGCCATTTCATCATTGGCGCAAATAAGTGCTGAAAATGT
The DNA here is from genome assembly GCF_052376275.1 of Pseudoalteromonas sp. AOP7-A1-14. Classification (NCBI taxonomy): domain Bacteria; kingdom Pseudomonadati; phylum Pseudomonadota; class Gammaproteobacteria; order Alteromonadales; family Pseudoalteromonadaceae; genus Pseudoalteromonas; species Pseudoalteromonas sp. AOP7-A1-14. Next base: position 13,109 of record NZ_JBQSVO010000047.1, read on the forward strand.
TTTATTATCGTTATGCAGTTGCTTGAAGCCCTCATAGCCACTTGATTCTGTATAGTCACCTTGATAAAGCAACTCACAATTTAATTCTTGCTCAAATTCTGCTAAGGCTTGTTTGTGGCCTGAAAGACGATCTTGGGCATCTTTTTTCCAAAGTGGTCCACTGATATAAGCTATATCTTTATGGCCCTGCTCAAGTATATGTTTACATGCAATGTAACCACCATAAATGTTATCTAAAATAATACAACGATCGCTAATATCAGGAACATATCGGTTTAGTAATAGAAAAGGAATTTTACCTTTACTTAATGCAATCAGGTATTCGTCACTTACCGCTTCTACATGCAAAATAAGGCCATCACAATTACGACTGATCAAGAATTCAATACCTTGTTGCTCACGCTCAGCATCACTATGACCTGCGGCAATGATGGCATGTTTACCATGACTTCGAAATATATTTTCAATGCCGCTCATCATTGGACCATAAAATGGGCCGTCGAGCTTTGATACTAATAGGCCCACACTATTTGAGCAGTTTGATGCGAGCGACTGTGCTATCGAATTAGGGCGGTAGCCAAGCTTATTCATCGCTGTGGTGACTTTTTCGCGCGTGTTATCGCTCACGTTGGCGTTGTTATTCATTACCCTTGATACGGTTGCAAGAGAAACCCCGGCAAGCTTTGACACCTCGTATATGGTGGCCATATTATTCCTTTTTATTGTTAGCGGCTAATTCAGCATCTATTTGCAGCACAGTTTTATTATCAAGAATATACCTTTTCATGATCAAGGCTACAAGCACGCTACCAATGGCTGGAAATAAAGTAAATGAGGTTAAAATTCCTGATTTAGTGGCTTCGCTTATTTCGGTATTTGCTTGGTAGCCATAATATGCCAATAGCCAACCCGCAATAGCGCCGCCAAGTGCTAAGCCTAGTTTTATAAAAAACGCCACGCTTGCGTATACTAAACCCGTTAAGCGTTGGCCTGTTTTCCACTGTCCGTAATCAATAGTGTCAGCCATTTTAGCCCATAGTAAAGGAGTTGCCATTTGCGTGAAAAAGCACCATAAAAAGTAAACTCCAAAAGCGATAAACAGGTTTTCTCCTGGTAACCAAAACGCAATGCAACTAATAACAGCCGATATGTATTGTAAATAAATATAGGCGGTTTTTTTGTCAACACGCTTGCTAAGTGGTTGCGCGCAGGCACAGCCTAAAATATTGCCAATCATCCCAAGGGTAACGAATTGTGTAACTAAATCAGCTTCACCCAGTACATATTTCACATAATAAATGGCTAAAGTGGTACGCAGTACCATGCTGGTTAAAAGTACTACTGATGCGGCGCACAGCACCCTAAAAGGACCATTTTGCCAAAGCGTAGCCATTTGCTGTTTAATATTTAGCTGCTTATTGGGAGGGTTGCTGATGCGTTCTTTGGTAAAGTAAAAACAAATTAAAAACAGCGTCACGCCTAATACACTCATAATTACCATTGTTAGCTGATAACCTAGTGCATTATCGCCTTCACCAAGCCAGTCTACTAATGACAAAGTGCAGCTACTAACTATAAGCCCACCAAACATACCAAATACGAAACGGTAGGATTGAATGGATACCCTTTCTGCTGGGTCGCGGCTAAGCACGCCACCAAGAGCGGAATAAGGAATATTAATTGCTGTGTATACCAGCATTAGTAAAGTGTAAGTTATAAACGCGTAGACAACTTTACCTGTTGACGATAAGTCGGGAGTAGTAAAAGTAATTATACTGACGATACCAAACGGTACCGCTAGCCATAAAAGATAAGGGCGATAGCTGCCATATTTAGTGCTTGTTTTGTCCGTGAGGGCGCCCATTAATGGATCAGTCACAGCATCAACAACCCGCACAACTAAAAACATAGTGCCAACAATTGCAGGAGAAATACCAAATATATCGGTATAGAAGAAAGTTAAAAATAGCATCACCGTTTGAAAAATGATGTTACTTGCAGTGTCACCTAAACCATAGGCTATTTTTTCTTTTTTTGTCAGCATAAGTTGGCACTCATTATTGTTATTTTTGGCGATGTTTTAATAGTGCTCGATATTGTTTGGCACTTTCTTTTAATGTTCTTTGTTGGCTTTGGTAGTCCACATAAACAAGGCCAAAACGTTTTTTATAGCCGTACGCCCATTCAAAGTTATCCATTAAGCTCCAAGCAAAATAACCTTGCACATTAACACCTTGATCAATGGCATCACTAACAGCATTAATGTGAGTGTGATAATAGCTAACGCGTTGATAATCTAATACTTGACCGTTTTCATAGGTATCAGCCATTGCAGCGCCATTTTCTGTTACATATACTTTTGGCAGTGAGTATAACTTATCAAGAGAGACAAGTAATTCGGTTAGCCCTTGAGGATATACCTCCCATCCCATATCTGTCACTTCAATATTTTTTAAGTCAACTTCGCTAAACCAATTATCAGTAGTATTTTGGTAATGTATACGGGTGTAGTAATTTACACCAATAAAGTCGATCGGTTGGCTAATAATTGCCATATCACCTTGTTTTATATCTGGCTTTACTGTTGACGACAGCTGATTTAGTAAGTCAGGGTATTGTCCTTCAAGGACGGCTTTTATATACCACTGGTTGTGATATTGATCTGCCAATAGTGCCGCTTGAGTATCACCGGGAGTTAGGGGGTAAGCGGGGCTAAAGTTAAGCACAATCCCAGCCTCTATCAAAGGGCAGTTTTTACGTAGTACTTGCATAGCAAGGCCATGAGCTAATAATAAATAGTGCGCAGCTTGTCGACCTGCTTTTTGACTTTTTATACCAGGCGCATGTACACCAATTTCGTAACCTAAATAAGCACTACAAAACGGTTCATTTAAAGTCGCATATGAATCGACTAATCCAACAAGTTCTTTACTCACCAAATCAGTATAAGCTGCAAAAGCATAGGCTGTTTCGCGGTTTTGCCAGCCCCCGTTATCTTCTAAGTGCTGTGGTAAGTCCCAGTGATATAAGGTGACATAAGTTTTAATATTACGTGCTTTTAATGCAGTTAATAAATCGCGATAAAATCCGATTCCTTGTTGATTAACTGTGCCATCTTGATGCAAAACGCGTGGCCACGAAATAGACAATCGATACGCATCAACAGCTAAATCAGCAATCATCTCTACGTCTTGCTGCCAAAGCTCAACGTGATTACAGGCTACATCACCATTACTATTATCATCAATTGTATTTGGTTGTTTGCAAAAAGTGTCCCAAATACACGGTAGGCGAGAGTGCCGATCGCCTTCGATTTGAAAAGAAGCTGTTGCAACACCAAAAGTAAACTGTGGTTTTAGTAATGCGGATTCAGGTAATAAAGATATAGATTTAAACACGATTTGAGTTGTCCTTTAACTTACAGTTTTTGCAGCAACTTAATTGAACACAACATAACCTTTCAATGTAAGCGCTTACAAGTTTTTGTAAATGAATTGCTAAATTTGATTTGTATGATATAAATGTAAGCGCTTACATTAAATGTTGCAACTACTATTTGTCTTTGAAATTCTAATGAAAAACAATTTTTAAGTTGTAATTTACTGATAACTATAAATAATAAGAGAAAATTTATGGCTCATATCTCTTCGTCTGTATCGGCAACACAAAGCCTACAGTCTACACCCAAGCAAACCTTTGCTTTAGCGTCATTGACGACCTTGTTTTTTATGTGGGGATTTATAACCTGTTTAAACGATATTTTGATTCCTTACCTCAAAGGTATGTTTTCACTGAGTTATACCCAAGCAATGCTAATCCAGTTTTGCTTTTTTGGTGCCTACTTTGTGATGTCTATTCCTGCCGGTAAGTTAGTCAGTAAGATAGGTTATCAATACGGTATTGTTGTTGGATTAGTGGTTGCTGCCATTGGTTGTGCGCTTTTTTATCCCGCTGCTGATGCCCATGTTTATGAACTGTTTTTGTTTGCTTTATTTGTACTTGCTTCAGGAATAACTATTTTGCAGGTATCTGCGAATCCGTACGTTAGTGTATTGGGCGCAGCAAAAACGGCTTCTTCACGTTTAACCATGACCCAAGCTTTTAACTCACTGGGTACGACGGTTGCCCCCATTATTGGTGGCTGGTTAATCCTAAGCGAAGTAAGCCAAGCAACAGCAGAACAAGTTAAGTTTCCTTATTTGATGCTTTCTGCGAGTTTGTTAATTATGGCGATTATTTTTGCTTTTTTAAAACTCCCTAAACTGGGTAAAACCACAGACTCTGAAGCTGAAAGTCAGGATGTTGAGGGGTTTGTTGATTTAGGTAGTGTATGGCAGTATCGCCACCTAATTTTAGGGGCTGTGGGGATCTTTGTTTATGTCGGTGCAGAGGTGGCAATTGGTAGCTTTTTAGTGGGCTTTTTAACGCTTGAAAATATTGCCGGTTTTACTGAGCAACAAGCAGCTCATTATATTAGCTATTACTTTGCAGGCGCTATGATTGGCCGGTTTATAGGTGCAGTAGTGATGCAAAAGCTTAATGCCGGTAAAGTGTTGGCGTGCCATGGCTTATTAGCTGTAGTGCTTGTTTTAGTGGCCATGACCGGCCAAGGTATACTTGCTATGTGGGCTATTTTATTAGTCGGTTTATGCAATTCAATTATGTTCCCGACTATTTTCAGTTTAGCGCTACAAGGCCTTGGAAAATATACCTCACAAGGTTCCGGTATTTTATGTTTAGCTATTGTAGGTGGTGCGATTATTCCATTATTACAAGGCGTACTGGCCGACAATATAGGTGTGCAGTTAGCGCTACTTTTACCTATTGGTTGTTATTTATATATTACTTACTTTGCGCTATTTGGCTCAAAAGTATCTTCTTCAACTCGCCATCAATAATTAGGTGCATAACATGATTTTAAAAAAAACATTCACACTGTCGGCGCTAATGATTGCAACAATCGCGATGAACGGCTGTTCAGGCTTCGGGAATTCGCAAGATAAAAAGTCGACTGACAAAGAAATTTGGCCAACGATTCAAACAGGTATTAAAGATGATGCCGCTATGGAGTCGAAAATAGCAGCGCTTGTAGCAAGTATGACTCTTGAGCAAAAAGTAGCGCAAATGATTCAACCTGAAATTCGCGATATCACTGTTGAAGATATGCGTAAATATGGTTTTGGTTCTTACTTAAATGGTGGTGGTGCATTTCCAAATAATGATAAACATGCCACAGCTGATGATTGGATCGAATTAGCCGAAAAAATGTATCAAGCATCAATTGATGATTCGCTTGATGGTAGTCGTATTCCAACTATGTGGGGGACTGATGCTGTACATGGTCATAACAATGTAATTGGCGCGACTCTATTCCCTCATAACATTGGTTTAGGCGCAGCTAACAACCCTGCACTGATTGAAAAAATAGCCGCTGCAACCGCGCAAGAAGTTATGGTAACCGGTATTGATTGGGTGTTTGCCCCAACAGTTGCTGTAGTACGTGATGATCGCTGGGGTCGTACCTACGAAGGTTACTCAGAAGATCCACAAATAGTAAAAGACTATTCAGCGGCAATTGTAAAAGGTTTGCAAGGAGCTGTTGATAAAGACTTTTTATCTGATAAGCGAGTAATAAGTACTGTTAAGCACTTTTTAGGTGATGGTGGTACGCAGGGCGGTGACGACCAAGGTGATAATATTGATAGCGAAGCAGACTTATTTAATATTCATGCACAAGGTTATGTTGGAGGCTTAGGGGCTGGTGCGCAAACCGTTATGGCATCGTTTAATAGCTGGAATGGTGAAAAAATTCATGGCAGTAAGTACCTACTGACTGATGTACTAAAAAATAAAATGGGCTTTGATGGTTTTGTAGTCGGTGATTGGAACGGTCACGGGCAAATTGAAGGGTGCACTAATGGCAATTGTGCACAAGCTGCTAATGCAGGCCTAGACGTATATATGGTACCAACCGATGCGTGGAAACCATTGTATGAAAACGTAATTGCTCAAGTAAATAGTGGTGAAATTGCAAAGTCGCGTATTGATGATGCAGTAACGCGTATTTTACGCGTAAAAATGCGAGCAGGATTATTTGATAAGCCAAGCCCAGCCAAGCGTCCTTTGTCAGGTGAAACAGAGGTGATTGGCAGTAAAGAGCATCGTGCTGTTGCTAAGCAAGCAGTGCGAGAATCACTGGTGTTACTTAAAAATAAACAAAAGTTACTTCCATTGTCACCAAAAGCAAATGTACTTGTTGCAGGGCTTGGCGCCGATAACATTGGTATGCAGTCAGGTGGTTGGAGTGTGACATGGCAAGGTACAGGCAACGAAAATAGCGACTTCCCAGGTGGTACGTCTATTTTTGATGGTATTGAACACACTGTAATGCAAGCGGGCGGACAAGTTCAATATGACTTAAAGGGTGAGTTCGATGCACGCCCAGATGTAGCGATTGTTGTATTTGGTGAACAACCTTACGCTGAAGGTAATGGTGATTTAGATAACCTTGAATACCAACGTGGAAATAAAACAAACTTAGCTCTTTTACGTAAGTTTAAAGATGCCGGTATTCCGGTAGTGTCATTATTTATTAGTGGTCGCCCAATGTGGGTAAACGCAGAGCTTAATGCCAGTGATGCATTTGTTGCCACTTGGCTTCCAGGTAGTGAAGGTGATGCGATAAGTGATGTATTGTTTGCCAATACAGATGGCTCAGTTAATCATGACTTTAAAGGTAAATTATCGTTCTCTTGGCCTAATAATCCAGTCGATAACGAAAATCGTGGTGACGCTGATTACTCGCCACTATTACCTTATGGTTTTGGTTTAACTTACTCAGATAGCAATACGCTTAATGATGACCTGATAGAGAAAAGCGAGTCATCACAAAAGCTTAAAAACTTAGTGTTATTTGAACGCGCAGTTAAAGCTCCTTGGAGCTTGGAGTTGCAAAGTGGTGAGCAACAAAAAACCATGGCAAGCAGCCGTGAAACTGTCGGTGCTGTAAGTGTTAAAACGTTTGATAAAGACGTACAAGAAGATGCGCGTGCAATTACTTTCAGCGGAGCTGAGTCAGCAGCTGTGCGATTAATGTCGGCATTTCCGTCGGATTTACGTTCGTATGTTGAAAAGTCAGGACAACTACAAATGCAAATTAAAGTGGATCAACACGCAAATGCGCCGCTTTGGCTTGGTATGCAATGTGGTGATGATTGCCAAGGAAAGTTAGATATAGCTGAGCAATTAAATCGCACTGATGAATGGCAAACTTTAAATATAGATTTAAGTTGCTTTGCAGAGCAAGGGATTAACTTAGCTCAGGTTTTCTCACCTTGGCAGTTAAGTACCGCTGCGCCATGGCAGGTATCAATTGCTAAGCTTAGCATTATCGCTGAGCGTGCTGATAACACAGCAATAGCATGTCAGTAAAAGTAACTACAACAATATTGTTGGTCGGCGCATTAAGCGCCTGCCAACAGGCCGAGCAAGTTGCATCAACTCAAGCGAGTATAGGAAAAGGGTGGCAGCTGGTTTGGCAAGATGAATTTAATGCCAACAGCATTGACTTAAATAAATGGCAGCACGAAGTTAATTGTCGTGGTGGCGGTAATGACGAGCAGCAATGTTATACCGCTCGCGAGCAAAACAGTTACCTAAAGGACGGCTTATTACACATTGTTGCATTAAAAGGTGAGTACACTGGGCCTTTACATAATAGCGATGAAGTAACTAGTGACGAGCAAAAAAAGCTACAAGGCACACAACCATTTACATCAGCGCGTTTACGTACAAAAGGTCAAGGTGATTGGCGTTATGGCCGGTTTGAAATTCGCGCCAAACTTCCCGCTGGACAAGGTGCTTGGCCTGCAGTTTGGATGCTACCTACTGATTGGGAGTATGGTCGCTGGGCGTCATCTGGTGAAATTGACATCATGGAAGCGGTTAATTTAAAAGTTCCGACTGATGATAAAACAGCGCCAGTTGGCACGCCTGAAAGCCGAGTGCATGGCACATTGCATTATGGCGGTCCTGCACCTGAAAACGTATACAGTGGATTAGCTTATAGTTTTACAGCAGAGCAAAACCCAGCTGATACCTTTCATACTTATGCCCTTGAGTGGCAAGAGGATGAAATGCGTTGGTATGTAGATGATGTGCATTATGCAACATTTGAAAGCGAACAATGGTACTCAAGTTCAGCGCAAGCCAATGGCTCTTTTATCGAAAATGGCGGTTTTGCCCCATTTGATAAGCATTTTCATTTATTACTCAACTTTGCAGTTGGCGGCAATTGGCCTGCTAATGTGAATGAAAAAGGCGTGGATGAAAGTGGTTTTCCTAAGCAAATGCAGGTGGATTATGTACGCGTATTTCAATGTTCTGTAGATACTAAAACAGGCAAAGGTTGCGCGACCTATCAAGATACTGCCCAGCAAATTGAAGGTGTATCTAAGTAACTATTATATTAACTTAAATAACTTTGAGTCTTTAGCTAATTAATGTATCGCCGAACTCGCTACATTAACTGGCTTTTGACTCAAATATAGTCAATTAAAAAACTATTAGCGGTTGAGCTTTTGCAGCAATAATTGACGAATTTTGCGTGCTGTTTGATCGTCAATATCCCCTAAAACTCCTTTCGCATTTTCTGCTATATGTGCGCCTAAATCTTTGTCTTCACTGAATACATAATGTTCGAAAAATTGCTGCCAATTATTACGCTGAGATTGTGGCAAATCTTTAATCGCTAACATGCTGTGTAACATGGCATCAAACGGGTTTGCCAAATAATCTGGCGCTTGTCGCCACCAGTAATTAACCAACACATTAAATTGGCTTTGTGCGCTTACATGATGCCACCAAAGGGCGGGGATAAATATGCAGTCGCCTGGTTGCAGTTTTGCTATTAGCGCGTTGTTGAGGGCGTTTTTAAAGCGAGGGAAGCGGTTGAAATCAGGGTTATCAAAGTCTACCAAACTAACTGCTTGTCCTGCAGGAGTAAACTCCAACGGACCTACGTATAAGTTATCTACTTGCTCTGGGGGAAATAAAATAAACTCACGATTACCCGCAGCAACACAGGCAAGGTTGTCGGCATTATCATAATGAGCTGAAATACAGCTATGATTGCCCACCCATAAACTTTTTAAGCAATCATGGGAGGTTACTTGTAATGGATTTTGTGTGGTAAATTTAGGTGCACAATAATCACAGGAAGTTGATCCCATATAGTGTGAATCTGGATTTTCTGTTGTTATTAAATGTTCTAATGTTGTTAGTAGCTCGCTTAAGTTACTGGCATACTGTGTAAAGTTAAATCCACTCATATTGGTATTATAAAAGTAACGACCTTGCTCTTTTGCTGGCGCTGAAAACGCACGTATAGAAGAGCTGCTCGCAATGCTTTTTAAGTAACTCAGTGCTTGTGCATCACTTTGTTTTGCATTTTTGACCATTGGCCAATGCGCGCACACATTTCTAATAACAATCGGTGTGGCTTGCTTTGCCAAAAAAGCAGGTAAGTCGGTAATATCATCAAGATGACATTCTTTAACTTGCTGGTGTATTTGTAGAGTAGAGCTTTGCATTACTGCTGTAGCCACTTTTTTCTCAACAACATTGGGATTTGCTCAAGTGAAGCAACCGCCATATAAATTGCGTGTAAATAACCGCTTTGTTGTAAGTTTTGTAGTTGCGAAGTTGTTAGGCTATTTAACGTTTGCTGGTTGATGGTATAAAAGCCGCCCACAGTCACTTTATCGCCATTTTGTTGTTGATATTCAATCGAAAATGCTTCAATTAAATTAAGTGCTAACAGTTGTTCAAAAAAAGCGGGTAGGGCTTGGTTTTCAAGGTGTAAGGTATTGAGCACTTGCGCAATATGATTTAAATAATCGGTGTTGCCGCCGTGCTCTAAAAATATATCTTCACCTTGCTCTTTATTAATACGTAGACTGTCTAAATCAACATGCACCACTAAGGATTGTTCAGGCACACCTTGGTTGTATTGGGTTTGTTGGCCAATTAAAAAGGGTTGGCGCTGCATGCTTAGCGGTAAGTAATTTAACGCTAAGTTACCTTGCTTATCGAGCAATAAGTTTTCGTTATTTTCAAAACCAAATAAGGCTAACGCTTCAAATTGTCCTGTTTGTGGGTGTTTGCGAAATACAATGGGTTGTTGAGCTTGCACTTTAGTAAACTCAGAAGGAAAAATAGTCGTGCAACTAACGGCGTCGCCCCATTGGGCGCCGCGTGCGGTGATCACTTTTAAATCTTTGTGGGTAATATTATCAAGTAAAACGTGATTGGCCATTTGGCCTCCTGCATGTTCAATAAGGTTAATTAAATAGGTTTGCTTAATTTGTTTTGTTAAATAGGCTGCAAACCAAACTTTTGAATATGATCAAGTAACTGACGGTTAGTTGGCAGTTTCGCTAGCCCTTGCTTTGCTTCTTGTTGACTATTAGTAAAGTGCTCAATAACGGATGTGGGCATCTTTATTTTAGGGAACTGCGGTAAATGTTTCATACCATATAAAACATATTGATAACTTGCTGCTGAAAATACTTCTTGAGCACGGTCAAAATCATTCAGCCATGGACTTTGATATTGCCAAAGTGCAAGGTTGTCGAGTAGTCGTTGCGGCGATGTATTCACGTCTCTATGTGCCTGCCAATACTCACTCGTGCGCTTTGAAAGTACGTAGTGTAATTTTAAAAATTCAATAATACGCTGCCAACGATAATGACACTGTTGATTAAAGCGCTTAGCAAGTTCGGGTAACGCATTGCGATGAGTTGGAAAATTCGCTAATAAGTTATTTAAACTAAGCTCAACCATAACTAACGCTGAGGCTTCAAGTGGTTCAATAAACCCTGCTGACATACCTATCGCAATACAGTTTTTATGCCAAAACCGATCCCGATAACCCGGGGTGAACTTAAGTTCACGTATTGTTAATTCGCTAGGCTCTAAATCACTTTGTGTGGTTTTTAAATAATTGATTAATTTATCTTTAGCACCTTGGGTTGATTCAAACTCACTAGAATACACCATGCCGACACCGCGCCGGCTTTGCAAGCCTATATCCCAAATCCAACCAGTATCTTGTGCGGTTGCTTTAGTGTAAGACAAAATTTCTTGTTCATCATTTTTATAAGGGACTTGTGCGGCAACGGCGCGATTATTAAATAAAATATGATCTTGTGCTTGCAATGGTACTTTATAGTGCTTATCAATCAAGTGGCCATGATGGCCTGAGCAATCAATAAATAAGTCGCCCGTTATAATGCCGCGATCCCGGGTTTCTACTGCAGTAATGTAGCCATCAATATCGTTAATAACTTCATCAACATGACTAATGACATGGTTAACTTCTAGCTTATCAATACAGTGATGTTGCAATAACTGAGCAAATTTCCCTGCATCTAAATGATAGCCATAATTGGCGTGTGTTTGATAGTCACTGTGCAAGTGAGTTTTTGGGGCTTTATTATGATCAAAAAAGTAAGTTTGGCTTGATACGGCATGGCTAAAACTAACTGCCTCGTGCTGTGCAAACCAATAGGGTGCAATATTTAGGTTTTGATAGGCAACGGGTAAGCTAAAAGGATGGTAGTAATATTCATTATTTTTATTATTTTTTACATCATGGCACCAACCATCAAAGCGCGAACCTTGCTTAAAAGATGCGTCGCACTCGCGGATGAATTGCGTTTCGCTAATGCCTATGGTTTTTAAGGTTTGGCGCATGGTAGGCCAAGTACCTTCGCCAACGCCCAAAGTTGGCACATTAGGCGATTCAATTAGAGTGATTTTAGCGTTATGAGTTAAGTGGGGTTGAGCTGCAATTAAGCCTGCGCTTAACCAACCAGCGCTGCCACCACCGATAATAACGATATGATTAATAGAAGATGTAGTCATCAATAATTACCAGTATTAAGGGATAAGTATCGTAGCAAAAAAAAGCCGCATAA
>NZ_JBQSVO010000048.1:0-24992 GCF_052376275.1 Pseudoalteromonas sp. AOP7-A1-14
TTTAGCTTGGTTAACTAGGTGTCACCATTTTTGAGAAAATGGATTTGATAAGTAGGCGGTTGTAATAATCTTTGATGGAAAACACTGCCGACGACGAAACATATTTTGATATTGTTCTTATTGCACTATCATCGGTTTAAAGCACGTCCTGCAGACGATATCATCATTAGTAAGTTACTGACGATGAGGTGTCAGATAGGCTAATTGGGTAATGGACTGGCAATACCCACCGTCTGAGTCGCGACTATTTAGTGTCACTGTACCTTCTAAAAGGTGACACAAAATTAAACATTACCCCTGGCGAGGCAGGTTATGCATTGCCCAAATCCCTAAGATAGGCCCGGGAAGTAACCACCATACTACCCAAACTCCCTGTGATTGCCACAAAGTTGTTGTCAATGCTATTGATGGAATGGTTAAAGCAAAACCTACGCTATTTATTATGGCCAAGGTTGAGCCGATTCGCTCTTTTGGAGCCATTTCAGCAGCTAGAGCCGATAGCTGGGGAGAGTCCGCGATTACGGTAATCCCCCAGATGGCGAGTAAAAAAAGCATAACGACAGGTGGTAAAAAGGCAACCAATGGATAGACCAAACAGATAACCCCCGAGGACGCCAGAGCTAAGCGTGCTACTGACAGACTTCCTATGCGTCGGCTTAGTTTTCCACCAGCTACACAACCCAATAGGCCAAGCGCTATGATGGCAAATGATATCAAAGGAACAGAAGAGATCTGAGCATCTAGGCGCATGACTTCGCGAGTCACCATAAATGGGGTAAGAGTCCACAGCGCATAAAGCTCCCAACTATGCCCAAAGTAACCAAATGCAACTGCACGAAAACGCCATTCACGTATGGCTGCAAACCCGTCTCGTAGCTGTGCTTTGCCGTTTGAAGGCGGTAAGTGCGGGCCATCGCCTAAAATGAAGATAGCTGCACCGCCCAGCAATGCTAACCCAGACGCGCTCAGAATTGTCCACTCCCAAGGAAACCCTAGCGTCATGCCACGCAATAAATGAGGCAGGGCAGTACCCAACGTTAACATACCTACCAGCCAGGCCAGAGCAGCTCCAACATAGTTAGGTGCCCAGCTAATTACTAACTTCATACCTAAAGGATAAATACCGGCCAGACACAGACCTGTGAGAAATCGTAAGAATAAATCGAACGGCTGATAAGTAGCTATTAGCACAAAACCGGCATTAGCCAGCGCGCCAGCTAAACAGGAAACCGCGAAAATACGGTTGGCCGCTAATCTATCTGCTAGACCTGTTATGGCAATAATTAGTGTGCCGGTGATAAAACCCATCTGAACGGTTAGGGTTAACCACCCAAGATCAGCTTCGTTTAATCCAGCATCGTGAATAAGGGCCAAGCCAGCCCCATTTATGGAGAACCAAAGTGAAGTGCCGCATAGTTGGGCTAGCACAATAATAAATAGAGGATGACGCTGAATTAAACTTCGCATTCCACTCCACCTTGCTTAACGTAATTAATAAAATGGCCTCTGACTAAAGCTAATCTCAGTAATATAACTAGGCCAGAGGGTAGGGTTGTTATTGTGAGCAATTTTTAGTCGTCGCCAAAAGGTCACCGTTAGCAGTACCAGCTGTAACTGGAGCGTCATTTTCTGTTTGGCTGACAAGGGCAGATGTGACTGATTTAACCTGTTTATAGCCGGTTCTTAACAAAAACGTCGGGGCACGCCCGTAGCTTTTAATTCCCACTATATATAGACCGTTCTCAGGGTGGGAAAGCTCAACTGAGCCATGCTCCGGTACCGAACCACAAGTATGAAGGTTTGGATCAATGAGTGGGCCAAGACCTGCCGGGCTTTGTGTCGCTGGATCAAGCGAGGTACGCAACTCAGACAGGAGACTCAGATCGGGTCGAAATCCTGTTGCGGCAATTATCTTATCCACCGGTGGCAGTTGAACTGAGCGGCTATGTACGGTTAATTTACTGTTTTCACGTTTAATTTTTTCAATGGCTATATCGGTGAATACTTCAATTTTACCCTCATTCAGTAGTTTTTGAATATGCACTTCAAGTCGTCTGCGTTCCTGCAGTTCATCATTTTCTGGTGAGCGCACGATGTTATCGACGGAGGGGCCACGTATTCCCCATAAAACACGTGTGCCATCAGATTGTTCAGAAAGTTTGACTAAATCCTGCAATGCGTTAAATGCCGAATGACCGCCACCGATGACCAGTACAGTTCGCCCGACGTATTGTTTATAAGCAGAGCCTTGGATATCAGGCACTCCGTAGGTAATTGATTGAGAAGCAGCAAGCTCACCAATAGCTGGTACCCCGTGAGCGCCAAGCCAGTTAGGTGTTTGATAAGTGCCCGACGCATCAATTACAGCCTGAACAATAATGTCGTGTTCACCTTCAGAGTCGGAAACTCGAACTACGAAAGGTGCCTTTTCTCGTCCTTTATTTCGAAGAATATCGTGATATTGGCGGCTGACATTTTCAACGCGGGTATTTAAATGCAGGTGTGGAGCAATTGCTTCGTGGGATGCCAAAGGAAGTACATAGCGCTCAAGTAATTCGCTTCCGGTTGGAAACTCGGTTAGAGCAGGCTCGATCCAGCCCTTTTTTTTAAGAAGAGAAACCGCAACAGGATCCGTATTGTATGACCAGGGTGAAAACATACGCACATGGCCCCATTTTTTTAGGTTGGAAGCGACACTGTCACCTGCTTCAAAAATAATGGGCGTGAGCCCTCTATCAATTAAATTAACTGCTGCACTTAAGCCAACGGGACCGGCGCCAATGACGGCAACGGGCAAGTTTTTAACATTATATGTCATAGGTAAACCTCTAAAATATGTTGCTACTAACAACAACCAAGTTAAAAAATAGCTCACGCGCCTAAGCGGGCTCGTGCAGCTACGGTCAGTTTCTTTAAAAGCACCAGAGCTGTATCAACAACTTCAGGAGAGATATCAGCTATCATTGATGCCTCTTCTGCAATCAAGCTTTTGCGTATAGTTTTATATAACTCATGGCCTTGAGAAGTCAGCGACAGCTGCACCGCACGCTGATCATTCGGATCCAACGTCTTGAGCGCATAGCCCTTGCGAAGTAATGCATCAACTACACGGCTTGTAGTACTTTTATCGAGACACATCTCATCAGCTAAGCTTTTAAGCCTTAAAGGGCCAAGTTTTACGAGGGTTTCAATTGCATAGCACTGAGCGACCGACACGTTGTGACAGCAAATACTTTCACGATCACGGAACTGATGTACGCGGATCAGCTGGTTGACTGCCTCATAAAGGGCTTCTGCACGTTTAAGTTCTGAATTCATTTTTAAGTCACTAATATATGTTGTTAGTAGCAACTATATAGTTGGGGGTAATTTTTTGCAAGCTTAGGGTTTTGTTCAATTGTAAATGTGTCTGAAGTGATCTTCAGGCGCGCCTACCATGCTTGGATGGACAGTAACATAGCTCAGACTGCTGGCGAGCTCTTGATGGGTCAATCAATCGAGAGAGCGGGATAATTAAAAGTAATAAAAATCGGGCATTTAAATCTGAGCAGTATATTAACTATTTTATTGTTAATTTATATTTTTATAACACACTGTTATATATGTGTCTTTTTCTATGGTTTATGCTGGAGAGCGAAAAACCATTGTGAGTGATTTTCTAACTAACTACAAAACGGCGAATTAGCTAACTAAATAGCCGTTTTGTTTATTTTAAAAGCAGTTAAACTAAAAAAGCGAACTTTTACTTTACCTTTAGCGAAAGGTCTTTATAATTCGTCGTCATTGCAGGGGCGTAGTTCCAATTGGTAGAACAGCGGTCTCCAAAACCGACGGTTGGGAGTTCGAATCTCTCCGCCCCTGCCATATCTTCATACTTTACATTGTCTTGAATACTTCATATATTATTTGCTGTTAATTTTTCACTGAGTTGTTATGCATCCACGTTACAGCACTATTTTTGGTATTGAAAATCTTGAGCTTAACCAACATTTCCGTGTGGTTGAGCCGGATGATCACGTATCAGAGCATGAACAAAAAGAGCGCGGCGCCCAAACTAACCCAATACTTGAACTAAGTCCTCAGTTATTTCAAGATTTGCAGCGTGCATTTGCGCCTCTTGAAATTACAAAAATAATACAAAGTGAACAATTGGCTTGGCAAGATGGTATGCTGTTTTTGCCCCAAAGCAGTTTAAGCACCGCCGATAAACGCACTCTTTGGCAACTTATGAGTAACCACCTTGATAACCTTTAAATCTGTTACTGATCTACAGCTTGATGAGTTAATGACAATAGAGCAAGCTTGCCACAGCCACCCTTGGACAATTAAAACCATGCAGTCATGCTTAGCTGGGCGATATTTTAACCTTGCAGCTTATCAAGGTGAGGACATGGTGGGGTTTTATATTGGTGAAAAAGCAGGACCAGATTTTACTTTAATGGATATTTGCGTCGCACCTAATTATCAGGGGCAGGGAATTGCTAAACAGTTACTTGCTGAGTTTATCGTTTATGGCGAACAGCATAATGCTGAAAACTTATTTTTAGAAGTACGCGAAACTAACACTCGTGCAATTAGTTTATATGAACGCGCGGGATTTAGTGAAATGTCAGTACGTAAAAATTATTATCCCAGTGATGAGCCGGCTAAAAATGGCTTTGAAGATGCTATTTTAATGGGGTTAACTCTCGCATTTGGTTAGCTGTTTTTTAGGGTGAAGTTAATCGATTCTACTAAGTTAACGACTAAATAATCACGACGAGTAATATCGTTTTTACGTAAATTCTCCTCAAGTGCATCTGCAGCATCATGAATGTTATTAAACCCAAAACAGCCAGCGCTGCCTTTTAAGCTGTGAGCAAGCGCACGCAGCGCTTCCCACTCTTTATTTTGATGTAATTTATTAACTTGGTTTAGGTAATCAGGTAATTTAGTGCGATAGCTATTGTTTATTTGTTGGAATTTATCGCTATTAAGTAAACTATCCCACTTGTCTTGGCTGTTTTTTTCAATATTTAAATACTTAACCAGTACGCTTTCTAGTTCCTCTTTATCAATTGGTTTTGCCAGTGTTTTATCGCATCCTGCGTTAATGTAGGTATCGACATCATATTTCATTACATTCGCAGTTAGTGCAATTATTGGTCCGTCGTAAGCAGCGTGGCGTAGCATTTGCGTGGCTTCTAAACCACCCATGACCGGCATTTGCATATCCATAATAATTAACTGATAATCATTCATTAGCGTCATTTCAACTGCTTCAGCACCATTGTTGGCGATATCTGGTTCAAGCCCCCAAGTTTGTAGTAATAGTTTAATAAGCATTTGGTTATCTGGGTTATCTTCAGCGACCAAAATATGGGCATCAAAAGTATTACTAGCAAATGATAAGTGGGTATCTTTTGCGGGTACTAGTTCTGAATGCTCAGTAAACATCGGTATCGTTTGTTCTGCTTGGTTTAGATGACAAGCTATTTGTATACAAAAGCGACTGCCCACTCCCGATTGGCTTTTTAAGTAAACGTTACCGCCGAGTAATTGTGATAAATTTTTAGAAATACATAAACCCAGCCCGGTGCCACCAAAGTGGCGTGTTGTGGTGGTGTCGGCTTGTTCAAAGGGCTTAAATACCCGTTCAACTTCTCGTTCAGACATGCCTATGCCTGTATCTTCAATAATAAACTCAAGCAGTTGCTGTTGTTCTAGGTATTCGATAGTTAAACTTACGAAGCCAGTTTTTGTAAATTTAACGGCATTACTGGCAATATTAATGAGGACCTGTTTAAGGCGTGTTTCATCGGTAAAAATTGTATGAGGAATTGGGAGTTTATAATTAACTTCAAAACTAAGTCGCTTTTCATTACAGAGCGGCCTGATAATCGCATCAATATCATGGACCAGTTGTACAACACTTAATGCTGAATGATCAATTTCTAGTTTTTCGGCCTCAATTTTTGATAAATCTAAAATATTATTTATTAGCTCTAAGAGGTGCTTTGAGTTTCGTAAAATAGTGGTTAAATGGTGTTGATCATCACTTGCATGTTGGTTATGTAATAGTTGCTCTGTAAAGCCCATAATAGCAGTAAGTGGAGTGCGGATTTCGTGGCTCATATTAGCTAAAAAGCGACTTTTGAGCTGGTTCGCCTGTTCAGCTTGAGTAATAGCTACTTCAAGTTTATTGTTCATTGCTTCAAGCGCTTTGGTTCGACTTTCTACTTTATCTTCAAGGTGGTGTTTATATTCTTCAAGTTCATCTTGGTAATGACGAATTTGATTAACCATGTGGTTAAAGTCGTTAAATAATACACCGACTTCGTCATTATCGTGAGCCGTTAAATATACCGATAAGTCGCCATCACCTACGCGATGGCTGGCAGCGCCTAGGGCTTCTATAGGGTTTAGAAGTAAATTGCGAACCACAACGAAAATTAAAATAGGTAATGTGATCACTGAAATAATAACAATAAGGGCTGTGATCATGCTAATCGCTTTACCAGATTGATAAAGATGCGCTTTAGGAATGGTCGATACATAATAATAACCGCCACTCATTTGCGCCGCATAAATCATCCGTTCTACTTTATCAATACTCGACAGCTCAATAGTGCCTAGTTTACTGATATCAGCTAATTTGTGAATTTCTTTTAATTCAAATTCACTAACAAATTGCCCGCGCATATCGTAATCAGAACTAAATAAAATTTTGCCTTCTTGGGTAAGTAATAAGTTAAGCGTGTTGTTATAAGGGGATTCTAAAATACTACTGTTAAGAATCGAAGGCTCAACATGAACAACTATAAAGTCTAGTTGTTGTGGGTGCTTTAAGTGGTAATCAACACTATAAATACGTTGAATAAAATAAAGACTCGTGGTGCCGTCGGGTTTTTGCACCATAAATTGTTGTTGGCGTAAATTGCTTTGCAGTACTTGTGGTAAAAACGGGTAATTACTAGGAGGTGTATTCAAATTACTTGAATAGTAGGCATTGCTTTTACCGTTTGGAGAGACTAAATTAACGCTAACAATATCAGGGTAAGCTTCTGAGTAACTAGCGAACACATCCATTAAAGCGCCGTGTTTTCGTGTGTAATTACTATTTTCACTAACATCATTTGCTAAAAAGTCACTGAGTACCGGAGATGTTGACAGTAGCTTTGCCGTTGAATGAAATGAGTCAACGTAGTTAAATATTTTTTGTTGCTGTTGTTCAACAAAACGGCTCATTATTAAATCAGCTTGTTTTTTCGTTGAGTTAGTTACATTGGTGAGTGTAAAGCCACCTAAAAATAGCAGAGGTAGAATAACAAGGGGTGTTATATACCACAATAATCTAATACTTAACTTACTGGTTTTCATGACCAAACTACTTATCCTCCGTGCAATCTATCAATAATATGCGTAACCAATAAAATACACAAGCTTATGCTAGGCATGATGGATTTGGCTGAGATAGTATGTGCTTGTTAATTACTTGCAATTAATGCCTTGTCTAAATCGCTTTTAATTCCAACTGAAACTCGCATCTTGAGGCCGTTTGGGTATAATAAGCGCAATTCTATTTTATTTTTAAAGTGAGCTTGAATAGCTTATTAAAAAGCTATCTAAGCTGTACTTTGTTATGACTTAAAGCGGCTTACATGTCTAATTTATCTAGTGAAATTAATAAACGACGTACCTTTGCGATCATCTCGCATCCGGATGCGGGTAAAACCACCATTACCGAAAAAGTACTGTTATTCGGACAAGCGATTCAAAGGGCCGGTACTGTTAAAGGCCGTGGCTCTAAACAGCATGCAAAATCTGACTGGATGGAAATGGAAAAAGAGCGTGGTATATCGGTTACTACCTCGGTAATGCAGTTCCCGTATAACGATGCGCTTGTTAATTTGCTTGATACGCCAGGACACGAAGACTTTTCTGAAGATACATACCGTACGCTAACAGCGGTAGATTCGTGTTTAATGGTTATTGATGCAGCAAAGGGTGTTGAAGCTCGTACTCGTAAGTTAATGGAAGTAACACGGTTGCGTACGACTCCAATCGTTACCTTTATGAATAAGTGTGATCGCGATATTCGTGATCCAATGGAGCTGCTTGATGAAGTTGAAACAGAACTCAAAATTGCTTGTGCTCCTATTACTTGGCCAATTGGCTGTGGTAAAGAGTTTAAAGGTATTTATCATATTCACCGTGGTGAAACGATTTTATATAAAACCGGCCAAGGTCACTCGATTCAAGAAGTGCGTACCATTAAAGGACTTGATAACCCTGAGCTAGATGTAGCTATTGGTGATGAACTTGCTGCGCAGTTACGTGATGAATTAGAGCTGGTCATTGGTGCTTCTCATGAATTTGATTTAGAGCTATTTTTAGCTGGTGAATTATCGCCAGTTTACTTTGGTACTGCACTTGGTAACTTCGGTGTTGACCATGTACTTGATGGCTTAACTGAATGGGCGCCTACGCCGCTGCCGCGTGAAACAGAAGATCGCCAAGTTGTGGCAGACGAAGAAAACTTCACCGGTTTCGTATTTAAAATTCAAGCCAATATGGACCCTAAGCACCGCGACCGTATTGCTTTTATGCGCATTGTATCGGGTAAGTACAACCAAGGCATGAAGATGAATCATGTACGTATTGGTAAGCAAATTAGTATTTCTGATGCGGTTACTTTTATGGCAGGCGATCGTGAACGCACAGCTGGCGCCTATGCTGGTGATATTATAGGCTTACACAACCACGGTACGATTCAAATTGGTGATACCTTTACACAGGGTGAAAAGCTTAAATTTAGCGGTATTCCAAACTTTGCTCCAGAGCTATTCCGTCGTATTCGTTTGCGTGATCCCCTAAAACAAAAACAATTATTAAAAGGCTTAGTACAGCTTGCAGAGGAAGGTGCGGTACAAGTATTTAGACCGTTTATCAGCAATGACTTAATTGTAGGCGCTGTAGGTGTACTTCAGTTTGATGTGGTTGTAGCGCGCTTAAAAGCAGAATATAACGTTGATGCTATTTACGAAGGTATTAGTGTTAACACTGCACGCTGGGTAAGCAGTGATGATGTTAAGAAGCTTGAAGAGTTTAAACGCAAGTGTGAAAGTAATTTAGCGCTTGATGGTGGTGATAACCTAACGTATATCGCACCAAGTCGAGTTAATTTAAACTTATCGATAGAGCGTTACCCAGATATTAAGTTTAGCCATACTCGCGAAAACTAAGCCCAAATTTAAGTGCCCGCAAAGTGGGCGATAAAGGTAATTTTACAATGAATATCCGTACTCTTTTAATCGAAAAAGCCATCGCAGCAATGACTGTTGCAGGCTTACCTGAAGGCACTAATCCTGCTGTTACACAAAGTACTCGCCCGCAATTTGGTGATTATCAAATTAATGGCGCGATGGGCGCTGCTAAAAAAATGAAATCAAACCCGCGAGAGCTTGCAAAAAAAATTATTGATAACCTCGATGTGAGCGATATTGCAGACAAAACTGAAATAGCCGGTCCTGGTTTTATCAATATTCATTTAAAGCCTGAGTTTTTAGCGCAAAGCTTAAAAGCGGCTAACCAAGACGAAAAATTGGCTGTTGCAGAACATGCAAAACCGCAAAAAGTAGTGGTTGATTACTCATCACCAAATCTTGCTAAAGAAATGCATGTAGGCCACTTACGCTCAACCATAATTGGTGATGCGGTTGTACGCGCCCTTGAGTTTAGGGGGGATACTGTTATTCGTCAAAATCACATGGGCGACTGGGGTACTCAGTTTGGTATGTTGATTGCGCATTTGGAAGATCAAATTAATCAAGGTGTAGATTTAGAAGCGGTTGCATTAGCTGATTTGGAAACCTTTTATCGTGATGCTAAAACACGTTTTGATGACGAAGAAGGCTTTGCCGATAAAGCGCGTAACTACGTAGTAAAACTACAAGGTGGCGATGCGCACTGTGAAAAGTTATGGAAGCTATTTATTGCCACTTCAGTTAAG
This sequence comes from Pseudoalteromonas sp. AOP7-A1-14, assembly GCF_052376275.1. Taxonomy (NCBI): domain Bacteria; kingdom Pseudomonadati; phylum Pseudomonadota; class Gammaproteobacteria; order Alteromonadales; family Pseudoalteromonadaceae; genus Pseudoalteromonas; species Pseudoalteromonas sp. AOP7-A1-14. The sequence goes on from NZ_JBQSVO010000048.1 coordinate 9,992, forward strand.
CATTCTGAAGAAGTATATAAGCGCTTAAATGTAACGCTTACATCAGCCGACATTATGGCTGAAAGCGCTTATAACAGCGAGCTTAACGATATTATTGCTTTATTAAAAGATAAAGATATTGCCGTTGAATCACAAGGCGCCCAAGTGGTGTTTTTAGATGAGTTGGCTAACAAAGATGGCGAGCCATCGGCGTTTATTGTGCAAAAATCCGGTGGTGGCTTTTTATATGCAACTACTGATTTAGCAGCCTGTGATTACCGTTCAAATAAACTCGGTGCTCAGCGAATTTTAATTTTTGTTGATGCACGTCAAAGTCTGCACTTTAATCAAGTAGAGCTTACAGCACGTAAAGCTGGTTTGTTACGCGAGCAAACAAGTTACGAATTTTGCCCGTTTGGTACCATGATGGGGGAAGATGGTAAGCCGTTTAAAACCCGTACCGGCGGTACAGTAAAATTAGCAGACTTACTTGAAGAGTCAATCACCCGCGCCGCAGCAAAATTAGCACTGCGTGAATCAGATATGAGCGAAGAAGAATGCAGTGAAATAGCCCGTAAAGTAGGTATTGGCGCGGTTAAATACGCAGATTTATCAAAAAATCGCACCAGTGACTACATTTTTAACTGGGATAGTATGCTGAGCTTTGAAGGCGCTACAGCCCCTTATTTACAGTATGCATATACGCGTGTGCGCAGCATTTTCCGTAAATCAGGTATTGATGCAAGCGCTTTTGATGCCGATGTTTCCATTGCAGAACCACAAGAAAAAGCACTCGCATTAAAGCTTCTACAACTAGAAGAAGTGCTTGATCAAATGATCAATGAGGCCACTCCGCATGTGTTATGTAGCTACCTATATGAGCTAGCAAGTCTTTACATGACATTCTACGAAGCATGCCCAGTGCTTAAAGATGATGTAGAGCCAAGCGTACGTGACAGCCGTTTAGTGCTGTGTAATTTAGTGTCTAAAACATTAGAAACGGGGTTGGATCTACTTGGCATAGAAGTCATGGAGCAAATGTAACCACCGTCGTATTTTAACCTAATATTGCGTTGTCAAACCGACTGACCCTAATCACATACAACACGTATGCTCATAGGGATAAGTCGGTTTTCCGCCTTGTTTTAGGCTAAACTACTTAGGTGGACTCTGCTGCGTGTAGTTCGCTTTAGCTGCGTTGATAAAATTATTTAGCCTAAGTTACATACAAACCGTATGCTCCTAGGTAAAATAACTTTATTGCCTTGCTAGCATTTCTACACTTACAGATAATTTTAGGTGCAAGTGACACTGAGTGTGATTAAGTAATTTTATAGTTGATTGCTTATAAAGAAGGATTTGATTATGAAACTTGAAGATATTCGCCGCGAATACTTACAAGATGGTTTATCTGAGGAGATGCTCAATGATTCTCCTTTTAAGCAGTTTTCAACTTGGCTTGAGCAGGCTGTAACAGCTCAATTACCTGATCCTACAGCGATGGTAGTGGCGACGGTTGATGAAACTGGGCAGCCTTCACAGCGGATCGTGTTATTAAAACACCTTGATGATCAAGGTTTTGTTTTTTTTACTAATACTGGCTCACGTAAAGCGCAAGAGCTTAAAGGTAACAATAAAGTTTCATTGCACTTTCCATGGCATACCATGGAGCGCCAAGTTATTGTTTATGGTGAAGCTAAACCATTACCTACTAAAGCGGTGGCTAAGTACTTTTTATCGCGCCCTAAAGAAAGCCAATTGGCTGCGTGGGCATCAGCGCAGAGCCGGCCCGTTTCATCACGCAAAGTGCTGATGGAAACTTTTGCTAAAATGAAGCAAAAGTTCTCAGAGGGTGAAATCCCATTACCCGATTTTTGGGGCGGTTATTGTGTTGTACCTACTAAAATAGAATTTTGGCAGGGCGGTGCGCACCGTTTGCATGACCGTTTTATGTATCAACGTCATGCCGAAAAAAATTGGACTGTTGCGCGGTTAAATCCATAAACTGTGTTTATTGACTCTCATTGTCACCTCGACTTTTCAGAGTTTGATGATACCCGTCAGCAGCTTATCAGCCAGTGTCATCAAACAGATATTAAGTATTTTATTGTGCCGGGCGTTAGCTTGGCACAATCTAAAAAATTAATATCCTTTGCTAAAATTTATCCAAGCGTACGAATTAGCGCAGGGTTACATCCCTACTTTTTATCAGAACACCTAGAAAACCAAAAAAACGATCACTTACTTGAGCTTAGTGACTTCGCTCATAGTAACAAAATGCACTTAATTGCCATTGGTGAGTGTGGACTTGATCGCAGTGTTGATCATCTTGAAAAACAAACCCGGTTATTTGAAGGGCAAATAGAACTTGCTAATCAACTTGCGCTGCCGCTTATTGTTCACCATCGGCAAAGCCATGATTTGATTGCTCAGTCATTTAAGCGCTGTAAGCCTAAGATGGGCGGCGTTATTCATGCTTTTTCAGGGTCGATGCAACAAGCAGAGTATTATATTAAGCAAGGGTTTAAGTTAGGCGTTGGAGGCGTGATCACTTATCAACGAGCACAAAAAACACGTCAAGTTATTGCTCAACTAGGTGTAGAGCATTTAATGCTTGAGACTGATGCTCCTTCGATGCCGCTGGCTGGCTTCCAAGGGAAAATAAACACCCCACTGCAGATACAGCAGGTGTTTGCAGTACTTTGCCAGCTAAAGCAATTAAGTGATGAGCAAGCTAAAGCAAAGCTTGCTGAACAGCTTTATGATTCATGCTCTGAGGTTTTTCGCATATAACGATTAACTTGCCAGCGCTTTAAACCACTCCCTAGTTGCCATGTAAATATACAGGTGATCACCAACATTAATAATACTTGGCGGCCTAAATCATGGAAGTGACTGTGACTATCAGCTATCGCTGCCCGTGTTAAGTAAGTAACGCTTACAAAGCCTAGCGGGCGTTCATTATCACTAAAAACAGGTTCTATAAATGGCGTTTTGAGTTTACTTATTCCTGGCGTTGAATTAGGCAATTTGCCAAGGACATGGTGCGGCTGCCAATTATCACTATTGGCAATAAGTGCGCCTTGTTGGTCATAAACCGTGGCTGATAATACATATTTATCTTTACTTATATTATTACATAGCTGGTTTAATGCCGGTTTGTTCTTATCTTGTAACAAGGAAGTGGCATTAAGCGCCATTAAACGGGTTAAGCTTTTTGCTGTGTTGTCGGCATTATCATAAAGTAATTGGTGACTTTGAAAGCTGCTATTAATGGCAACCCAGGTAAGCAATAAAAAACACCCAGCGGCGACACCTAAGCGCACTAAACGTCTTCTTTGTGATGCTGAAATTGGGTTTTTAATATGTTTATTTTTCATAGTCACCGCTTGAGCTGCTGACAGCTTTTGCATTTGATGTTACAACTAAGCTAACTATAACCTTAAATCCCCCTCAATGGCGAATTAACTGTCATTTATTGGCGGGGTTGAGTCTTTTATTTGGAGTTATTATGTCTGAGGAGTGCTTAACCTCTTCACCTGTGTCTCTTGCTACGCTTGAAAAAGGGCAGTGGTTCACACTTAACAAAGATGGTGTCAGAGAAAGTACGCAGGTGCCAGTGAGCGGTGAAGGTGTTTTCAGCGTGGCATTTGGCGGCAAGCTTAGTGAGCAATTGATAACTCAAGCGCTTGAGTTTTTTACACAGCATAAACATGATGTTACTCAGTTATGTTATTACCAAGCTGACTTAGCTCTTGCTCCGGCACTTTGCTTTTATAGCCCAAATGCCAGCGGCGCAATTAACCCGCTAATATTAAAAACCTTTAGTGAAACACAAGGTTACCAATTAGTGCAACTAAGCACTTTGCCAAGCTTAAATGAGCCTGGCTTATTGGTAATGGATATGGACTCAACGGCAATCACAATCGAGTGTATTGATGAAATAGCGCGCCTTGCAAACGTATATGATGAAGTCGCTAGTGTCACCGCTGAGGCAATGGCGGGTAAGCTTGATTTTAGCCAAAGTTTACACCAGCGTGTGGCAAAGCTTAGCGGTATTGAGCAAAGTTTGATTAATGAATTAAAACAAAGCTTACCGCTAATGCCAGGTATCAAAGCACTTTGCCAAGTACTTAAACAGCATAATTGGTATTTAGCGATTGCCTCTGGCGGTTTTGTACCTTTTGCTGAGCGCGTGCAGGAGTTAATAGGTTTAGATGAGGTGCACGCAAATGAACTTGAATTTTCAGACAATAAACTAACCGGGAAGGTGCTGGGCACAATTGTGGATGCCCAGCAAAAAGCCAAAGTGCTCAAGCAGCTTCAACAGCAGCTAAATTTACCTAGCTCGCAAACTGTTGCGATTGGCGATGGCGCTAATGACTTAGTGATGATGTCGCAAGCGGGCTTAGGTGTTGCTGTGCATGGCAAACCTAAAGTAGTTGAGCAGGCCACCGCAGCAATATGCCAAGGTTCATTACTACAACTACTGTACTTATTGACTATTCCACATATGAAATCAGCGTAGTCGTTTTAAGCAACTTTGTTTGCGTTTATTTATTCTGGTGATTAACTTAGGTTCTAAGTCTAAATGAATAAGCGCTTCTTGAGTTATATCAATCATATCTCCCACCTCGGTTACAAACCATAGTGCTTCTTCAACGTCTTTTGCCTTGTGATGCGCGTACTGGCTCACGTATTTTAGTTCATTTGATAAGTAGTCAGTATCAGGTCTATCGGTGCGTCAAATGTATATTTGCATAGCAAATACTAAGTCAGCTTTGTGCGCTTTTTTAATAAATAAAGTTTGTGGCTCATAGGCATCACCGTCGGTACAGCGGCTTTTTATGGCTTCTCCAATAGTGTTTTTGCGAGGATCGAAACGGGGAGAAATAACGTAAGTAAACTCGGCGCATCTTGGCGGCTTATATCCTTAATAACAGGTGTGCAGCCTCTTTGTGAAGGTAAAACGGAAACTGACAAACGCTTTTGGTTACCATATTGCGCAGCGCCGTAGATAGGCCTGGTACTTTTGGTAATACTCGATTGTGGTGCTCAATTTTGGCGCTGGCAAGGATAATATTATGCAAACAAGATTATCGAATAGAAATTGTTTATAATCGTCTTTTACGTTTCTCCTTTTAAGCCAGTCGTTGGCAGGTAAGTGGTGAAGCTGCTTATATTCGTTAATCCTATAGGTAAGGTTTTCAGTAATGGCAAAGGCGTCAAAAATCGAGTTTGTTTGCACCGAATGTGGTATGAATTACCAGCGTTGGCAAGGGCAGTGTAAGTGCGGAGCTTGGAATACGTTAGCTGAATTTAAACCCGGTGCCGGGCAAAGTAAATCGGTTGCTAGTCGTGCTGCTGTTGCAGGTTATGCTGGTAACGCGGGGGGGGGGTCTAAAAAAATAAATGATGTACACACTACTGAAGCAGAAAAAAACCTTACCGGTATTGGCGAACTAGACCGCGTTTTAAGCGGCGGCGTAACAACAGGCTCTGTCAATATTATTTCAGGCGATCCGGGAGCGGGTAAAACCACTTTGTTGTCAGACTTAGTTGCCAGAATGTCACAAACAACTCCGTCTCTTTATTGCACCGCAGAAGAGTCACTATCGCAGTTTAAAAACCGGGTAAACCGTTTAAAGCTTGATTATAACCCTGAACAGCTATACCTACTTTCTGAAACTAGCGTCGAAAGCATTGTTGAAGAATTAGATAAAAATCAAATTAAGTTTGCAGTTATCGACTCAATTCAAGCCGTGGTTACTGAAAATGCTAACGGGACACCGGGGTCACCTTCACAAGTAAAAAGTGCGGCGCAAGCGCTTACGCAATATTGTAAACAAAACAATGTCACCATGTTTTTGATTGCACATGTAAATAAAAATAATGAGATTGCAGGGCCCCAGACTCTTGTTCATATTGTTGATGCGTTATTACATATTGATACCAATGATGGCCAAATACGTACACTCAGAGCGAATAAAAACCGGTTCGGTGATATTGATACCGTGGGTATTTTTAGAATGTGCGAAAAAGGTATGTTGAGTGTAGATAACCCCAGTGAAATATTTCTATCTGGCTCTACTACTGAGTCACCCGGCTCAGCAATTACCTGTATTCGTAAAGGTAACCGCAACTTATTATTAGAAATACAATGCTTAACAACCGAAACCGAGGCGGAATTTCCACAGAGAGTGTGTGTGGGGCTTAATATGAATCGGATTAAAATGTTGACGGGTATTTTACGTAAGCACACAAAAACTAAGATTTTCCATGATACTTTTTTTAATATTGTCGGAGGCTTAAAAATTGATGAGTCTGAAACTTGTATTGATTTAGCCCTAGTTAGCGCACTACTAAGCAGCTTAAATGAATTTGTAGTATCACGTACTACCTGCATTATGGGCGAGCTTAGTTTAAATGGTGACGTGCGGCCTATTGACAGTGGTGTACCGCGAGTGAAAGAAGCGGCGCAACACGGCTTTACTGAAATTTTTATTCCATATCGTAATTATCATAAGTCAATGGAAGGGCTGGGGGCTAAAATTACTCCAGTAAAAACGGTGCATGAGTTGTTATCATTGATTAACTAGTCACGTAGTTGTTATGATTGGTGCTATTTAGCCGTATTAAAATAAGGAAATAACATGAATAAATTATTAATAGTGACAGCTGTTGTAGTGGCCGCTGGTATAGGAGGCGTGGGCTATGCTAATCATACAGTCACACAAAAGGTGCAAAAAGAAGTTGATCATCAATTAGAGATGTTTACTAAGCAAACTGGCGTCACAACTCATTATGACGATATCAGCGCAAGTATATTTAATAGTGGTGTTGAGTTTTCAGGTATTTCGTTTATTAGCTCAAATGATCAGCCAATGGCAACGGTAGAGCGTATAGAAATGAGCGGTTATGAGCCGAATAAAATAGCTGAACACACTGAAGTAGCCGTTGAAGCATTTAAGTTTAGTGAAGAGTTTATTGCTCAATTACCACAAGGTTCAAATAATAAATTAGCAAAAGCAACTTATGACCTGTCTAGCTTAATGGATTATGATGAAGAATCAGGTGGCATAGAGCTGGCAGTCAATGTTAATGCTAATGATATTGCTGATGTACAATTTGATCTAGGTGTCACTAAAGCAACTGCATTAATGAATGCGTCGCTTAAAGCAGCTGAAATGCAACAATCTTCAGGCCAAGAAATTAGCATGCAACAACAGCTACAAATTCAAACTCTAGTGATGCAGGCTATGAATGAACTTGAACTACGTTCAATTAATTTAAATATCAATAATGAAGGGCAACTAAAACCTGTCGTTGAAGAAGCGCTTAATAAACAAGGTTTAACTTTTGAACAAATGCAACAGCTGGTTGCACAAGAGTTGCAACAAATTGCCGTTAGTGAAGACTTACGCAAAGCCATGACAGAGTTTAGCTCAGGGCTTAACTCATTCAGCATATCGGCTAGCTTACCAGAAGGGCAAACCATGACCCAAGTAAACCAACAGGTTATGACGCTTATGGGGCAACCTGAGGAACTCGCCAAGTTCATAAATCTAAAAGTGAAAGGTGAATAATTAGAGCGAGAAGTTGTCTTGTCTGGTTTGCTACTTCTAATAAAGTCGCGCAAGGCAACATGCTCTAGAATAAGGTTCTTAGGTAACTTCATGGCTTAAGCCATTTCCTACAAGTCACTTAAATCTCAAAGCGCGGGTTGATTTCGCGTTTTTTATTGAGCTTTACCAGTTTAATGTTTCAAGATGAAGGTTAAAAACAGCTAGTAGCTCGCCGTTGGTTTATTTAAACGCAGCGAGTTTTAACGAAAAGAAACTTATCAAATAATATCAGTGTTTTGGATTAGGTCGCTTCATCTTGCATTTGCGATCTTACTTAAAGTTATAACTTTTTTAAAGCCCAAGAAAAAGCCGTGCTTTGTCAAAAGTACGGCTTAATTTTGTAACTTGTAACTTGTAACTTGTAACTCAGATCTTAGTGCAATATACGAGCTCTAACCGTACCATCAACTGCGCTTAATTCTTTAAGTGCAACTTCAGATTGGTCGGTATCGACATCGATTACTACATAACCAATTGCTTCGTCGGTTTGTAAGTACTGAGCGGCGATGTTGATGCCATGCTGAGCAAACGCTTGGTTAATTTGCGTTAATACACCTGGGCGGTTGTGATGCACGTGTAGTAAGCGGCTGCGATTGGCAAGCTCTGGCAGTGATACTTCAGGGAAGTTAACGGCGGTAATCGTTGAGCCGTTATCTGAGTATTTAGCAAGCTTTCCTGCTACTTCAATACCTATATTTGCTTGTGCTTCTTGAGTTGAACCACCAATGTGCGGAGTTAAAATGACGTTGTCGAATTCACGAAGTGGTGAAACAAACTCTTCATCGTTTGATTTTGGTTCAACTGGGAATACATCAATAGCTGCACCGCTGATTTTTTTATCACGTAATGACTCTGCCAATGCGTCAATATCAACCACGGTACCGCGTGATGCGTTGATGAGAATAGCGCCTTGTTTCATTACTTCAAGTTCAGCTGTACCAATTAAGTTTTTAGTTTGTGGTGTCTCTGGCACGTGTAAACTAATTATATCAGCACGTTGTAAAAGTTGAGTCAGGTTATGTACTTGGGTTGCATTTCCTAGGCTAAGCTTGTCTTCAATGTCATAAAACTCGACATTCATGCCAATATTTTCTGCCATAATGCTTAGCTGAATACCAATATGACCATAACCGACTATACCTAAAGTTTTACCACGAGCTTCAAATGAACCATTAGCTGACTTTAACCAGTTGCCACGGTGCGCCATGGCATTACGCTTGGGAATACCACGAAGTAGCAATAGTATTTCACCGAGTACTAATTCGGCCACTGAGCGGGTATTAGAGAATGGTGCATTAAATACCGCAATACCACGTTCGCGAGCTGCGTTTAAATTGACTTGATTAGTACCAATACAAAAACAACCCACAGCGACAAGTTTCTCAGCGGCTTCTAGTACGGCTTCATTTATATTAGTACGAGAACGAAGGCCTACAAAATGCACGTCTTTTATGCGCTCAATCAGCTCTTCTTCAGGTAGAGAGGTTTTTACGTAATCAATATTACTATAGCCATTACGTTTTAGTGTTTCAACTGCGCTTTGGTGAACCCCTTCAAGCAAGAGAATTTTAATTTTGTCTTTTGCTAACGATACCTTACTCATATCCTCATCCTATTACTTTATTTGTGGACCATTTTTGGTGCCTATAATGACTTTATCTGCATTGCGATGAGCAAATAAGCCGTTGGTTACTACGCCAACAATTTGATTTATTGTTAATTCAAGCTGTTTGGCATCTTTAATTGCTAAGTTATATACGTCTAAAATCACATTACCGTTATCGGTTATTACGCCTTGGCGGTAAACCGGGTCACCACCGAGTTTTAATAGCTCACGAGCAACATAGCTGCGCGCCATTGGAATGACCTCTACGGGTAGTGGGAACTCACCTAATGTATCTACTAGCTTGGTGTCATCAACAATACATACAAACTGTTTGGCCACTGCGGCAACAATTTTTTCACGGGTTAGTGCGGCGCCACCGCCTTTGATCATATCGTTGCTTTGGTTTATTTCATCAGCGCCATCAACGTATACATCTAAAGTGCTAACATCATTGAGCTCAAATACTTCAATCCCTAGGCCTTTTAGCTTTTTAGTAGAAGCTTCTGAACTTGAAACTGCGCCCTTAATTGTGTCTTTAATTGACCCTAGTGCGTCAATAAAGTGATTTACCGTAGAGCCTGTGCCAACACCGACGATGGTGTTGTCTGTTACAAACTCAAGTGCTGCCCATGCAGCGGCTTTTTTTAATTCGTCTTGCGTCATAATATTATGCTCAATTAGTAAGAGAAACGGCTTACCAGTGAAAAACTTTCTCTGGGGTGATTATGCATTTTAATGGCACATCCCATGATTCAATAGGGAGTTTAGGTACTTGTTGGCATTGATGTGCAAGGCCAATAAGTTGCGGTTGGTGCCAATTTTCTTGGTAATAGTTCGCCAAGGTTTTATCGTAAAATCCACCTCCCATACCGAGTCGGTTACCATCTTTATCAAATGCGACTAAGGGCATAAGTAGATAATCAAGTTTAGGTAATGGGCATATTTGACTGCAATTCAACTTAGGCTCAAAGATACCATAGCGGTTTGCTTTCATGGGTGAATTTTCTTCATAGCGCTGAAATAGTAAAGTAGTGCCATTGAAGGGATGAATAATAGGGAGGTTAAGGGTGTGACCTAATGACCAAAGTTCTTTAATTAACAGTGATGTATCTATTTCATAGTCATTGCTAAAATAAACTCCTATCTGACAGTTTTGGCTGGCTTTTGCATGCTTTAAGTGTTGAGTAAAATTCAACTTAAGCTGTTTGGCTGCAAATTCTTGTTCGTTTTTTGACAGGGAATTACGTGCTTTACGTAGTTTTTGCCTAATTTGTGCTCTGCTGTTTATCATTGATAAATACTTTCGGTGGATTTTTAGCTATCAAGAAAAGAAAATAAGTCAGGAAGTAGAAACGATAACCCCAGTAAGTGGGTCGTTATCTTGCCAGTGATGTTGATCATCACGGGCTTTATTATCTTCGCTGCTTGTAGACTCCGCAACGGTGTTATTAACTGATTGTAGTTTACTTTTGATACCTAGGCTTACCAATAGTTTGGTGTGCTTTAATGCTTTGTTTTTTTCATAGGGTGCGAACAGTGATTTACCCTGTAACAAGCCGGTTACCTTTTGTGGCTGAGTTTTTAGTTTTTCACTTAGTGTTTTTATCACCTCTGCTTGCTCTACTTGTCCGCTAAGCCCAGAAAACATAACACGAAATTTTTCAGCCATAGTTCACCTAAAACAATTATTATGAACAATAAGTATATTAGTATAAGCCTATAACTAGTTAAAAAAAAGCCCGCTTGTGCGGGCTTTTAGCATTAACTTTAAGTACTTAGCTTAGTACTTAGCTGCTTGGCCTTCTTTAGGTAATGATTGCATGATGAAATTACGTAAATCATTGTTAGATGATTCTAAATCAGCGTGTCGTAAATACATCATGTGCCCACTGCGGTAGCCTTTAAAGCTTAAACGGTCACGCATTTTCCCACTAGGGTCAAGTTGCCAAAGCGTGTATTTAGCGTCAAAGTAATTGGTAGCACCATCGTAGTAACCTGACTGGATCATTACGTTTAAGTATGGGTTTTGTGCCATGGCTAAACGTAAGTTTTCACCTGTTTCATTGCCACTACGATCCCATGGGTGAACGTTACCAAATAAATTATATTTAACATCAGTTTTGTAATTAAGTTCTTCACGTAAATAATGGTTTATTGCTGGGGTAAATGAGTGTAACCATGAAGTAAGCTCTGCCCAGTAATCAGGTGATTCGCCAGCATCGCGCTTATCAATACCTAAATAACGCGAATCTAAACGGCCTATCATTTGACCGCGGTCGCGTAGTAACTCTTTCCAGAAAAAGTTTGTCGGTATATCTAAATTATTTTGGCTCACAAACTGTTCAGAAACGCCTGCATATTTAGCCATTTGTTTAATTATTTGACGTTTTTCATCAGCACCAATAAAACCACCTTTAGCAATAGCAGGAATTAGTTTATTTACAGTAAACTCTTCAACCTCAGGAAGTAATTCGTCGAGATCTTTAGCTTGTAAATCTGCGCTTAATGCTTTGTGGTACCAGGCGGTTGCAGCAAAGTAAGGCAAGCGGTTAGCGGCTTTTACTGGACCGTCACGTTTGATGCCGATATCGGTGGGAGACACCAATACCACGCCATTAATATACATCCACTGGCGGTTTTGTAATTCATGAGCTAAGCCTGAAACACGGGTTGTACCGTAGCTTTCACCAATTAAAAACTTAGGTGAACGCCAACGTTCATTACGATTTACAAAGGTGTTTAACCATTCTGCAAGATATTTTATATCGGCCTTAACACCAAAAAACATTTTCTTTTGCGCGTCTTTGCTTGGTAATTCACCTTCGCTGTTCTCAAGCACACGAGAGTAGCCTGTATTAACTGGGTTCACATAGACAATATCGGCGACATCTAAAATTGAGTAAGGGTTGTCTTTAACGCCGTAGGGTTGCACCGGATAGCCTTCGTCATCAATTTTTAATACTCGTGGGCCAGTATAAGCAAGATGCATCCATACAGATGCAGAGCCCGGGCCACCATTAAAAGAAATAACGAGTGGGCGTTTTGTGCGGTCGTCTACTTTGTCGCGTTTATAATAAGTGTATTGTAGGGTAGCAACGGCATCGCCTTTATCATCCCATACAGGTTGTGTACCCGTGGCGACAGTGTATGAAAAGCGTTCGTCATTAATACGTGCTTTGTGTTCGGTAACAACTTTACTATCTACATCTATACGGCGTTGGTTATCTGCACTGGCAAGAGTGCAAAAAGTTAAGCTTACGGTAACTAATGATAAGCTAATAATTTTACTTAGCGTCATAGGTGATCCTTAAAAAGAGTTTCAGCTATTAAAATAAATTTTTAGGTAAATAACAAACTAATGAGACTAGTTACAAATCTATGAGATGAAGTCGATAAATAGTCTGTATGCTAGCAAAATTATTGCTTACTAATTATGCAATGCCGACTATGGATAGTTTTTAGCTCGTTGAAAGTGTGCGTAAATTTTGTGGCCTCAATGATTTATCTGCACTTTTAATTAAATATAGTGCTATGACACTTTAACGACACCGTTTATGAACGAAGAGTTTTGTTATCGAGTAATTCCACGAGAAGGGGGATTACTCGATAATAAATAACCTTATTAATACGTAATTCGTTTTAGGGCTTTAAAATTTACCTGCGTTAGCGGTGAAACGTTTGTTTGGAGCTTAACAATGTTGCATTGTTAGTGCCTCATAAAGTTTTAGAAAAGTTTAGGTTATGGTTATCTGATCATGTGTTCGAAATTAATGCTCAACCACTCTCTATTACGATGAGTGTTGGCTTATATGCATTTTCATTGTGTGAGTTTCGATACCATGTACCTTGCTGATAAAGCGCTGTATCAGGCGTAGCACCATAACCGCGGTGGTATGGTCAGTGGTGATTCAGTCTTTTGCACCAGTACAGATAAGATGCAAAAAAAACGCACCAAAACAGTGCGTTTTTTTAGTTTTTAATCTGCCTTATTAGTTTAAGTTCATGTAATTAAATAAAAATAAATATTGGCACAAAGGTTGGATTATCTAGCACCAAGCAGGATAACAATAAGCGTCCGAAGGGGGCCACTATGAAAATGATTAGTGCAATAATAAAGCCATTCAAACTTGATGATGTGCGAGAAGCACTGGCTGATTTAGGCATAGAGGGGATGACTGTTGTCGATGTGAAAGGCTTTGGCCGTCAGCGTGGGCATACCGAGTTATATCGTGGGGCTGAATACCAAGTCGATTTTATTCCAAAAATTAAACTTGAAATTGCAACGCGCACAGAAAATTGTCAGCGCGTGGTTGAAACCATCACCAAAATAGCGTCAACAGGAAAAATAGGTGACGGAAAAATATTCGTTTATGACTTAGATCAAATCATCCGTATTCGTACCGGTGAATTAGACGAAGAAGCAATTTAAGGGGGAATTTATGGAAAACACAATAATAGAACTAAAGTTTTCGCTCGATACATTTTACTTTTTAATGTCGGGTGTATTGGTAATGTGGATGGCAGCAGGTTTTTCGATGCTAGAAGCAGGCTTAGTTAGAGCTAAAAATACCACTGAAATACTAACTAAAAACGTGGCGTTATTTTCAATTGCTTGCACCATGTTCTTATTAGTAGGTTACAACATTATGTATGTAGATAACACTGAAGGCGGCTTTATTCCTTCGTTTGGTGCACTAATAGGCACTCAATCTGAAGGTGCTGATCATTCTCTTGAATCTGATTTCTTCTTTCAAGTAGTATTTGTGGCAACAGCGATGTCGATTGTATCTGGAGCTGTCGCTGAGCGAATGAAGTTATGGGCATTTTTAGCCTTTACTGTAGTAATGACGGGCTTTATTTACCCTATTGAAGGATATTGGACATGGGGCGGCGGCTTCCTATCTGAAATGGGTTTTGTTGATTTTGCAGGCTCGTCTATTGTACATGGAGCTGGTGCTGCAGCGGCGCTTGCGGGGGTATTATTCCTAGGTGCTCGTAAAGGTAAATACGGCAAAAATGGTGAAATCTATCCAATACCGGGCTCAAATTTACCACTTGCTACTTTAGGTACGCTTATTCTATGGATGGGCTGGTTCGGCTTCAACGGTGGCTCGCAGTTATTAATCTCTGATGCTGAGAATGCGACAGCGGTGGGTAAAATATTTTTAAACACTAATGCTGCTGCTGCGTGTGGTGCAATAGCATCACTGTTCTTATGTAAAATTTTATGGGGGAAAGCTGATTTAACAATGGTATTAAATGGTGCGCTTGCTGGCTTAGTTGTTATTACTGCAGAACCGGCATCACCAACGCCATTGATGGCTTGTTTGTGTGGCCTATTGGGTGGCGCATTAGTTATCTTCAGCATTGTCACCTTAGATAAGCTTAAAATTGATGATCCGGTGGGCGCTATTTCAGTGCATGGTGTGTGTGGCTCATTAGGTATTATGCTAGTACCAATTTCGAATTCAGAGGCAAACTTTATGACTCAGTTAATCGGTTTAGTTTGTATTTTAGGCTTCGTATTTATCGCTTCTTCAATCGTGTGGGCTGTACTTAAGAAAACCGTGGGTATTCGCGTTACAGAAGATGAAGAGTTAAGTGGTATGGATCAGCATGACTGCGGTATCGATGCTTACCCTGAGTTTGTATCTGTACGTAGTAACTAAGGTTACTAAAAAGTCAAAAATCATTGTGTGTTCAAATAAAGCTCTACCTAGGTAGAGCTTTTTTGCACCTACATTTTATTAGGTTTACCTTTCTCCTATCTTCAGTGATCTTACTACTTTGC
>NZ_JBQSVO010000049.1:0-24668 GCF_052376275.1 Pseudoalteromonas sp. AOP7-A1-14
ACTTCAAGCTAGATAAAGCTATTATTTATTATGAGTTATATAGCAGGTTTGTTTTTAAGGATATTTTTTAGACGCACACATTTAAATATTATATTCTTTATAAAAATCTAAATAAGAATATTAGGATGCAATGATGACACGTAAATTTTTTTTAACTTTGACACTGAGCTTTTCTTTTATAGCAAGCGCTGTACCTATTACTGATTTCGAAACGCAAGGACTAAATAAACCGGCAATTAAGCACAGTGATATCACCCCTCTTTTAACTCAATTTTCAGCTCATCCGACAATCAAAACTAAAAACTTGGGGAAGTCTTACTTAGGACAACCTATAGATGCTCTATACATTGGCTCTGGACCAATCAAGATAATGATGTGGAGCCAAATGCATGGCGATGAAAATACCGCTACAGCTGCGCTCATGGACTTTTTAGGTTACATTACAGATGATAAAAACAAGCAATGGCGCACTAGCTGGCAAGATAAAATTTCATTAATGATTATTCCAATGCTCAACCCTGACGGCGCACAAAAGCAAACTCGCTATAATGCTCAAGGCATTGATTTAAATCGTGATGCAAAAGCCCAGCGCACCCTAGAAGGCAAAATATTAATGGCTGCAGCTAAAGAGTTCAAACCGCACTTTGGCTTTAACCTTCATGATCAAAACCCATACTACGGCGTAGGTCCTAAAGGCAAGCCTGCAACTATTTCAGTATTAGCACCAGCTTATAATAACGCTCGCGAAATTAACAAAAGCCGTGGTAACGCTATGCAGTTAATTGCACACTTAAGCGATAGTGTTGAGCAACATATTCCTAATCACTTAGCCAAATATAACGATAGTTATTCATATCGCAGCTTCGGCGATACCTTTTCAGAAATGGGTATCAGTACTATTTTGATTGAGTCAGGTGCTTATGCTGATGATCCAAATCGCCAAGTTGCCCGCAAGGTTAACCGTGTGATGTATAAAGATGCCGTAGATTCACTAGCTTCAGGCACTTGGCAACAACAAAAAGTCGCAACTTATAATGCAATCCCCTTTAATGAAAGTAATGCATGGGTTGATTTACTGATTGATAATGTCAATGTTATAAACAAGCAAGGCGATTACGCTATTGATATCGCCATCAACAATAAAGGAATTTACCCACGTATAAATGAGCTTGGCGATATTAGTAGTATTCGCCAAGGTTTTAGTGAACTTGATGCTAGCAAGCTAACCTTTAGTATAGGATCGGCTTATTCATTAAAAGAGCCACTAACACTGACCAACGAAAGTTACCGCACTTTGCTAAAAGAAGGCTACAGCTGTTTCTCAGGAGATCCCACGCTACTAAATAACCAAAGTGACTGGTTAAGCTACTCATGCGCTAAGAATGCGTCTGCGCTACCTGCTCTTCACAGCAGCGCCGCTTTTTTACTTAAAAATAATAAGCATCAAGCTGAATATGCTGTGCTTGGCAGTAAACTAGTTGAGCTATAGTTGTTTAACACAAAAAAAGCGCCTCAAGGCGCTTTTTTTTAATACTTTGCATGTAGTGCTTACAAGTATTCTTATAATTGAAGAGCGGTTAAAAGATTTGGTTTTCTTTCCACACTTGCTCTTTAGCCATACGCTTTTTGCGCTTGTCGCATGGGTCGTCACAGTCACAAGCTTTATCAATACCGACAGAGCCTAGACCACCACAACTGCTGGCCATTGATTTCTTTTGCACTATCATACCCACAGCCATTGCTGCGACAATTAAAATTAGTAAACAAAAAGTAAGAAGAAAAAGTGACATTGCTTAGCCCCTATTATTCAGCAACAAAATAACACTCAGCAAGTCGCTGAGCTAAATGTATTATAAACCGCTTTGCGCTTTGCTACAAATATGGTTTGAATGCAGGACTTGAATAAGTCACCAAACCGTCATTCGATTTAGATATAAGATACACCGCTAAATCGTGCTTTTGTGCGTACTCTTGCGCTTTTTCCGTACCCATTATAGTCAGTGCCGTTGCTAAGCCATCTGCGGTCATTGCTGATGGATGTAATACAGTTACTGACACTAAGTCATGACGACTCGGCATGCCTGTCCTCGGATCAATCAAATGGCTATACGTTTCACCATCCATTTCGTAAAAAATACGATAGTCGCCAGAAGTAGCAATGCCATTTGTACCAGGATTAAGTACTTTGTGTACCGAGCGCGCTCCCGTAGATGCGTCTGGTTGCTCGATGGCTATTTTCCAGTTGATATTGTTTGCTTTTATTCCTGAAACTCGAAGCTCTCCGCCAATTTCAACCATATAATTACTTAAATCATGGCTTTCTAATAGCTCAGCTACTTTATCAATACCGTAGCCTTTGGCGGTTGCAGAAAACGACAACTCTAAGCCGGTTCTCGTTTTTGCTAAACCCTGCTCTGTTAAAACAAGCTTATCAATCCCAATATTGCCTGTCATTGCAGCAAGCTCAGCATCACTTGGACGCTTAGTGGGCTTTTTATCCGGGCCAAACCCCCATAAATCAATTAGCGGCCCCATGGTTACATCAAGGGTTTTAGTTGACTCACCAAGGCGTATTGACTCACTCACAACCGCTCTAAAGTCATCACTAATAGGCATAACCTGCCCCGCAGGGAGCTGATTAAACTGGTTTATTTCTGAGTCGCTAATATAGGTCGACATCGATTGGTTAATATTTTTTAGAAGCTCATTTACCTCTGGCAGTAAATTGAGTGAATCTAACTTTTCTTGTTTAGCAAACACTTTAATATGGAAAGTGGTGCCCATGGTTTCACCTTCAAGATATAACTCTTGAGGTTCATCATTTTGGCCACAGCCAGCAATGAATAAAGCACATGTTAAAAAAAATAAGGCAATAATGCCCTGAGTGGAGGAAACTTTATTCATAGCAGCCTACTTAGGTAATAAAAATAAAAATAAAAATAAAAAAAGCCTCATAACACTAGGTGCTACGAGGCAGGTCTTTTACCTAAAACTAAACAGTTTTGGTATCAGTGTTATTGCAAATGTTAGCCACCAAAGTCATCAAGTAAAATGTTCTCTTCCTCAACACCTAAGTCTTTAAGTAGAGTGATAACAGCTGCGTTCATCATTGGAGGACCACACATGTAGTACTCACAATCTTCTGGCGCTTCGTGATCTTTTAAATAGTTTTCGTATAACACATTATGAATAAAGCCTGTGTAACCTTCCCAGTTATCTTCTGGTTGTGGATCAGACAATGCTGTATGCCATACAAAGTTGTCATTTTCAGCGGCTAGGCCGTCAAAATCTTCAACATAAAACATTTCACGCTCAGAACGAGCACCATACCAAAAGCTTATCTTACGCTTAGAGTTTAAGCGTTTAAGTTGGTCAAAGATATGTGAACGCATCGGCGCCATACCAGCACCACCGCCAACAAAAACCATTTCAGCTTCGGTTTGCTTTGCAAAGAACTCACCAAATGGACCAGAGATAGTCACTTTATCGCCTTTTGTTAGTGACCAAATGTACGATGACATTTTGCCACAAGGTAAGCTTAAATCTCTTGGTGGTGGAGCAGCAATACGCACGTTAAGCATAATGATGCCTTCTTCTTCCGGATAGTTAGCCATTGAGTAAGCACGAATTGTTTCTTCGTCTACTTTTGACTCCAGGTCAAAGAAACCAAATTGATTCCAATCGCTACGGTACTCTTCTGGTACATCGAAATCAGCATATTTAATGTGATGCGCAGGGGCTTCTATTTGAATATAACCACCGGCACGAAACGGCACTGATTCGCCATCAGGAATTTGTAATACAAGTTCTTTAATGAACGTTGCTTTGTTATCGTTAGAGATAACTTCACAATCCCACTTTTTAACACCGAAAATTGACTCTTCGAGTTCAATTTCCATGTCGTTCTTAACATTAACCTGACACGCTAAACGACAGCCTTCACGGGCCTCACCTTTAGAAATATGATCAAGCTCTGTTGGTAAGATATCACCGCCACCTTCTTTGATGTTAACGCGACATTGGCCACAAGAGCCACCGCCACCACATGCAGATGATACGAAAATACCTGACTCAGATAGTGCCCCTAAAAGCTTGCTACCCGCAGATGTTGTAATGGCTTTATCTGGATCGCCATTTACGCCGATGATAATGTCGCCGCTTGCAACTAACTGAGATTTAGCACCAATGATGACTAAAACTAGCAGTACAACGATAGCGATAAAAACACCAACGCCTAAGAAAATCTCATTCATGATTTATCCTCGCTACCTTACAGTGAAATACCAGAGAATGACATAAAGCCAAGCCCCATCAGACCCACAGTGATAAAGGTAATACCTAAACCACGTAAGCCATCTGGCACGTCTGAATATTTCATTTTCTCACGGATACCAGCAAGTAATGTAATTGCCAGCGCCCAACCTACACCAGAACCGATACCATAGACCACAGACTCGCTGAAGTTATAGTTACGTTCAACCATGAAAGATACTGCACCAAAGATTGCACAGTTAACTGTGATCAACGGTAAAAAGATACCTAACGCGTTATAAAGTGAAGGGAAGAACTTATCTAATACCATTTCAAGAATTTGCACCAGTGCTGCAATAACACCAATGAAAGTTAAGAAACGTAAGAAGCTAAGATCCGCTTCAGGGTAACCAAGCCAATCGAGAGCACCAGGTGCAAGAACCGCATGATAAACCAAGTTATTAACCGGTACTGAAATACCCAGCACCACGATAACTGCCACACCTAGGCCGATAGACGTTGTTACTTTCTTTGATACTGCAAGGAAAGTACACATACCTAAGAAGAAGGCTAAAGCTAAGTTTTCAATAAAAACCGCTTTTACAAATAAACTAATATAATGTTCCACTGTTCGCCCCTTACGCTTTCGCTTCTACTTGGTCTTTCTTATAAGTACGAAGTACCCATATGAATAAACCAATGATGAAGAATGCACTCGGTGGTAAAATCAATAGACCCATAGGCTGATACCAACCACCATTTTGTACTAATGGGATAATATCAACACCGAATAGCGAACCTTTACCAAATAATTCACGAATAAAGCCCACTGTTAATAGCACGACTGAGTAGCCTAAACCATTACCAATACCATCAAGAAATGACATAATTGGTGGTGACTTCATTGCATATGCTTCAGCACGGCCCATTACGATACAGTTAGTAATGATTAGACCAACAAATACCGAAAGCTCTTTTGCCGTAGCATAAGAGAATGCTTGTAGTACTTGGTCTACCACAATTACCAATGATGCAATGATAGTCATTTGCACGATAATACGTACAGATGAAGGAATATGATTACGAATAGATGAGATAAACAAGCTCGAAAAACCAGTTACCAGCGTCAATGCGATTGACATGATTAAGGCATTTTTTAAACTTGAAGTAACCGCAAGCGCTGAACAAATACCAAGTACTTGTAGTGCGATTGGGTTATTTGCGAATACCGGGCCAAATAGGACCGACTTCATTTCTTTAGTATCAGCCATTATTTCAACGCTCCTTTACGTACTTTCTCAAGGAAAGGACCAAAGCCGTGCTCACCAGTCCAAAAATCAACTGTATTATCAACACCGTTTGACGTTAGTGTGGCACCTGATAAGCCATCAATTTTATGCTCATTATTCGCACCACTTTTAACAACATCGATAGGTAATTCTTTACCTTTCCATTTTGCAGTCCATTGTGGGTTTTGAATTTCGCCACCAAGACCGGGTGTTTCGCTATGCTTATAAAAGTTGATATCTCTAAGTGTTTCGCCATCGCTTTCAAGCGCTAAGAAACCATACATAATACCCCAAAGGCCATAACCTTGGATGGGTAAAATGATCGCATCAGTTGAACCATCTTCTTTTTTAGATAAGTACACAGGTGAATTTTCAGTCATACGCTGAATACCAGCTATGTCTTTAATACCCTCTTCTTTCAATGCAAAGCTGATCTCTTGATCAAATTTACTTTTCTCGAAGTCGAATGAGTTAGGATCAACATCCTCAACAAACTCGCCGGTTTTCATATCTACAACACGGGCTTCAATTTTAGCGTTAAAGGTTTCAGCTACATCAGTAACTTGATTAACACCTGCTGCCGCTAAGATATTTTTTTGAATATCTTGTGTTTTATTAGCTTGCTGTAAAGGGCGAAGCTGAACTGAAGCAAACGATACGATAACTGCACACACTAAACATAGTGCAACAACAACTCCTAGCGTCTTGCCGATTGATTCGTTATTACTAGACATTACGTGCCAACCTCCGCTTAATATTAGCTTGCACTACAAAGTGATCAAATAATGGTGCAAATAAGTTAGCAAATAAAATCGCTAGCATCATACCTTCAGGGAAAGCAGGGTTAACTACGCGGATCATCACTACCATAACACCAATCAATGCGCCATAAGCAAACTTTGCTTTATTACTAAATGAGGCTGAAACTGGATCAGTCGCCATAAAGAACATACCAAACGCAAAACCACCTAACACTAGATGCCAGTGCCAAGGCATAGCAAATACAGGGTTAGTGTCTGAGCCAATCGCATTTAATAAAAATGCCGTTGCAACCATACCTAGGAATACACCTAGTACGATACGCCACGAAGCTATACGCACATAAACAAGGAACAAACCACCGAACAATATTGCAAGTGTTGATGTTTCGCCCATTGAACCTTGGATGAAGCCATAAAACGCATCCCACCAAAGAGCCATATTGCTGTAATCAAGTGACCCTACAAACGCTTGACCAAGCATAGTCGCGCCAGAGAACGAATCTACTGCGGTCCATACTGTGTCACCTGAAATTTGTGCAGGGTATGCGAAGAATAAAAACGCACGACCCGCTAATGCAGGGTTTAGGAAGTTACGGCCAGTACCACCAAATATTTCTTTAGCGATTACCACACCAAATGTAATACCTAACGCAACTTGCCATAAAGGAATCGTTGCAGGAAGGATAAGTGCGAATAATACCGAAGTTACAAAGAAACCTTCGTTTACTTCATGTTTACGCACTGAGGCAAATATTACTTCCCAAAAACCACCTACAGCGAATGTTACTGCATAGATAGGGAGGAAGAAGCATGCCCCGTAAAACATTTTTGCGCCCCAACCTGACTCAGCGGTTAACTCACCACCAAATAGTTGGAACAAACCAACCTGCCAAGAGTTTGCAAGTTCAAAACCTTGTGCAATTGCTCCAGCAGCCTGATGACCAATATTGAACATACCAAAAAACATGGCTGGGAACGTCGCCATCCACACTAAAATCATCATGCGTTTTAGGTCGATGTTATCACGAACGTGTGTCGCGCCTTTATTTACATAGCCTGGGGTATAAAAAATAGTTGCCGCTGCTTCATACAGCGCATAAAATTTTTCATGTTTACCACCAGCTTCAAAATGCGGCTCGATATCTTCTAGAAATTTCTTTAAACCCATCTCTCTAGCCTTCCTTCTCGATCGTTGTTAAGCAATCGCGTAGGATGGAACCATACTCGTACTTGCCCGGACAAACGAAGGTACATAACGCTAAATCTTCTTCATCAAGCTCAAGCGCACCCAGTGCAATCGCACCATCTAAATCACGGGCAATTAAGTCGCGTAATAAAAGTGTTGGCAAGATATCTAGCGGCATAACACGCTCATAGCTGCCAATTGGCACCATGGCACGTTTTGAACCACCAGTAGAAGTTGTCATATCAAAACGACGGTTTGGCATTAGATGAGACAAGAAGGTTCTAGTTACAGAGAACTTGTCGCTTCCAGGTCTGATCCAACCAAACAATTCTTTTTCACGCCCTTCAAGTAATACTGATACTTGAACATGGTAGCGACCTAAGAACGCTTGAGGACCTGCAGAAATAGCACCCGATAAAACAGAACCAGAAATAACACGGTTATCACCGTCTTCTAACTCTCCAGCAACTAAATCATCCATCGCTGCACCTAGTTGAGTTTTAACTAAACGAGGATTTTTAACACGAGGGCCGCCTAAAGCAATTACGCGATCAGTAAAGATCTCGCCAGTTAGGAATAATTGACCATACGCTATAACGTCTTGGTAACCAATATGCCAAACTTGTTTGCTCGCTGAAACAGCGTCTAAATGATGAATATGTGTGCCAACAAGGCCAGCTGGGTGTTTGCCATCAAAATCATGTACTTCTACTTGAGCAATTGATGAACTTGGCACTTGGCTGCCTGCTTGTTTACAAACAAATACTTTACCATCAGTCAAACGCGATACAACGGCTAAACCCGCTTCAAATGCAGCTGCATTTTCAGCAATGATAACCGCAGGATCTGCAGCTAACGGGTTAGTGTCGATAGCGGTCACAAAAATTGAACTCGGATTTGCATCCACTGCCGCAATTTTGCTAAATGGCCGGGCACGAAGCGCCGTCCACTGACCTGACTGGATTAGTACTTCTTTAGCTTTTTCGCGGTCTAAGCTCGAAAGCTCATCAGCCGAGAAAGAGTCAAAGGTGATTTGCTCACTGCCATTTATTTCAATAACAACAGATTGCAGCACACGTTTTGCACCACGATTAATTTCTTTTACTGTGCCAGAAGCTGGTGCAGTAAATAGGACGCCTGGGTTCTTTTTATCTTCAAAAAGTACCTGGCCTTTTTTCACTTGGTCATCCACACGAACATGCATGGTTGGACGCATACCAATAAACTCTTCACCTAGCACAGCTACACGTTTGACGGTAGAACCATCATGAATAACTTGCTGAGGTGCGCCCTCTAAGGGTAAATCCAGACCTTTTTTTATATTGATCATACGCACTTGCACTACATTAACGGAAAGAAACTGAAAAATCATACCAACCACGTCGCATTTCGGTTAATCAAGCCAAATGCACACTCGCATAGACCCGCTCGTTTAACCATAAAACCAGCAACGCAGTAAACTCCTCATATATATTGCGCGAATTTTAACATCAATCAGGGTCACTATGCGAGTGTAAATATAAAAATTATACGGTAGATAGGATTATTTTTTACAATCTATCACTCTGAATAAAATTCAATATAGACCAAAGTGGTATTGCTGGCGAGGAAGTGGGAATTAAACGAATCCTGTTTATTTTGTAGGGTTAACCTCTAAATTAAGATAATAAAAAAGTCGCCTCAGCGACTTTTTCAAATAAACAAAATAAATTAATCGATCATATTCGTAATTGGCGCTATTGGGTCAACTTCTTGCTCGTAATCAACACTATCAATGCCAAAACCAAATAATCGTAAAAACTCATTATGGTAACCAACATAATCGGTTAATTCATCAATTGACTCTGTAGTAACTGAATCCCAAACAGTTTGAATACGCGCTTGCACGTCATCTTCTAACTCTTTGTAGTTTTGGAATAAGTGACCACCGTCATCAAAGCGTGGCGAGTCACCGTATAAGTTTTCAGAAAACAAAGCATGAATTTGCTCAATAGTACCTTCGTAGGTGCCATCTGCTTTCATTACTTTAAATAATGCAGAAATATACAAAGGCATAATTGGAATAGCCGAGCTTGCTTGTGTTACTACTGCATTTAACGAAGAAACATACGCTTCGCCGTTTAATGCTTTCGTCGATTCTTTAATAGCAACTGTTGCACGGTCTAAATCCTCTTTAGCTTTACCGATAGTGGCGTGACCGTAAATTGGCCATGTTAACTCTTTACCAATATAAGTGTACGCACTGGTTTTAAAGTTATCAGCCAATACATCAGCTTCTTTAAGTGCGTTAATCCACATTTCCCAATCTTCGCCACCCATTACTTTAATGGTGTTGTCTATATCATCTTGGCTCGCCGCTTCTACGGTAACTTCATCGATTTCACGTTTTGAGGTGTTTAGATTTTTAGTGGTGACTGCACTACCAATTGGCTTAAGTGTTGATGTATATGTCTCACCGGTATTTGGATCAGTACGACGCGGCGAGGCTAAGCTATAAATAACACAATCGATTTTACCTAGGTCAGCTTTAATGGTATCAATTGCTTTTTGCTTAATTTCGTTCGAAAACGCATCACCATTAATATTTTTAGACCAAAGCCCTGCTTCATCAGCTGCATTTTGAAAAGCTGCAGTGTTATACCAACCTGCTGAACCTGTTTTACGTTCGGTGCCTTCTTTTTCAAAGAAAATACCTAAAGTTTTAGCATCACCACCAAATGCAGCTGTAATGCGTGATGCTAGGCCATAACCTGTTGATGCACCAATAACTAAAACATTTTTAGGCGCACTTTTTAATGCCCCTTGTTGTTTTACGTAATTAATTTGTTCTTGTACATGCTCTGCACAGCCAACTGGGTGGGCGTTAGTACAGATAAATCCACGAATTTTAGGCTTAATGACCATTGATCATCCTATATCTATCACATTAAAAATTAGCGCTAGTTTAAAGGCTAATAGCAAAAATACAGGTCTGATCAGTAAATAAGAATGCAAATACTGATCACACCGTCTTCATTAATCGACCTTTGAGCCACCTAAACAAGCCGGTGAGTCTGCCACTTCATTATCTTGCTCATCAAATTCTTCAGGGGTAAATGTGTGAATCGCTAGTGCATGTATATGCTTAGCTAGCTCATCTTTTAGCGCTTCGTTTACCTCACGATGGCGCTGTAATAAACGTTTACCGCTAAACTGTTCGCTCACCACAATCACCTTAAAGTGTGAATCGCTGCCGCGGCTGTGCATGTGGCTTTCATTTATGACATTAAGATGTTTACAGGCAATCGATTGCGCTAATTTGCTTTGTATTTGTTGTTGCATTGACATAATTTAAGCTCATTATACATAATTGTAGCGTTACTATATCAATTTGCTTATAAAATTACATACCGAAATGTAAGATTTATTCGCGGATGAGTTAGGCGTTTCTGCTTAGGTAAAGCATGCATATAATCTTGTTGGCTGGTGCCATTCATCATCAAACAACTGCCACTTTGTAAATTAATAGTATAAATAGCATTACTAATTTTATGCTTTATTTTAAAAGGTCGCTCTGCCCCAAGCGAAACAGATGCGATTGTTGGCTCTACCCCCAACTCTTTTTCATTGTCGCTATGCCATCCCATCGAGTCATTACCATCACGGTATAAGTTAACCAATAGGGCATTAAAAG
Organism: Pseudoalteromonas sp. AOP7-A1-14; assembly: GCF_052376275.1. Classification (NCBI taxonomy): domain Bacteria; kingdom Pseudomonadati; phylum Pseudomonadota; class Gammaproteobacteria; order Alteromonadales; family Pseudoalteromonadaceae; genus Pseudoalteromonas; species Pseudoalteromonas sp. AOP7-A1-14. The sequence continues at coordinate 11,161 of NZ_JBQSVO010000049.1, forward strand.
GGACTTTATACTGAAAAATTAAGCGCTTGCGCATGGCATCCAGTACTTCAGGCCAAGGTTCAACATTTGGCGTCGTTCCCGAATAACCATAACTAACTAGCTTATCAGCGATAAAACATTCCAAACGAGGAATGGATTGGGTTTTACCAAAAAGCGTAATGTTAGGCTGCTGCCAATTAAGGTTATCTCGTAAAAAATAGAATAAATCGAGGCTTTTTTGCGCACTTATTGCTTTTGCTTGATAAGAAAAGCCATTTGGTAAGTAATTAGGGTTGGCGTTTTGCCGTTGCATGTTAGAATTTACCTACTTTTGTTTACTGATCACAAAACCATGATGACCACTCAAGTACAGCTCGGCGAAAATACTTATACTCTTGAACGCTTTCCATTGGATCAAAAAAATCGCAGTTTACAGGCGTGGGATTCTGGTGATGAATACCTTATCAATTATGTAGCAGAACATCACCCTGATTGTCGTTCTTTATTAATTTTAAACGACAGTTTTGGCGCACTTGCTTGTGCATTTAATAAGTTAACGGTTTGTTCAGTAAACGACTCGTATATTAGCCATCAAGCCGCAGCCTATAATTTAGCTGAAAACAAATTAAGCACCGCGAAATTTAGTCAACTTGATAGTTTATCGGCGTTACCATCAGACATAGATTTAGTATTAATTAAAGTTCCACGTAACGTTGGTTTTTTGCAGTACCAGCTATCGGAGTTAAGCGACATACTGACTAAAGGCACCCCTGTTATTGCAGCAGGGAAAACAAAAGATATACATAATTCGACCATCAAAGCGTTTGAACACTTTATTGGCGAAACTAAAACTAGTTTAGCGGTTAAAAAATCACGCTTGATCATAAGTCATGCTCAGTATGATTATAAAGCGTCTGAATTTCCAGTTACCTGGGAGCTTGAAAAAACCGAGTTTAACATTAGCAATCATGCCAATGTGTTTTCTCGTGATTCTTTAGATATAGGCGCACGGTTCTTTTTTAATTATTTACCGCAAACCAGTAAATCAAAAAAAATTATTGATTTAGGTTGTGGTAATGGTGTGGTGGGCTTAATGACACTTAGCCGCTGCCCAAGCGCCGAACTAACATTTGTAGATGAGTCGTACATGGCCGTTGAATCTGCACGGCTAACAATAGAAAATAATTTACCTGAGCGGTTTGAAAGCTGTGAGTTTATTGAAAATGACTGCCTCAGTAATTTTGACCGTGAAAGTGTTGATATCGTGCTGTGCAACCCACCCTTTCACCAAGCACAAGCTGTTACTGACCATATTGCATGGCAAATGTTTAAACAAGCAAAAGATACATTAAAAAATGGTGGTGAATTACGCATTATTGGTAATCGTCACTTAGATTATCATGACAAGCTTAAACGCATGTTTGGTAATTGCACACTGTTAGGTTCGAATAAGAAATTTGTAGTTTTAAGCTCAACTAAAAATAATGGAACGCTATGAAAATCCAGCTGCTAAAGTTTATACTTGCATGCTCTGCCTTTGCGACTATTTCAGCATGTAGCAATCAACCTAATCAGGTTATTTTGAACCCTGTATATAAAGGCGGCCAGTTAAGCAACATTAAACAAAGCCTCAGCACCAGCGTGATTGATTTACGTGGTGAAACCGCGACATTAAAAATAATTGACTCAGACAAAACTAAAACTCTTGCTAGCCAAGGGCTAACAGCGTCAATAAAAAGCACTTTAGACACTGCCCTAAGCCGAAATGGAGCAAGAATTTCAAACCTTGCAACGACGCGTTTTGAAGTTGATATTCATGCACTGCAAGCCGTGGTTACAGAAAAAATGATGAGCCACACTAGCCGAGCAACGATTGAATTCGGTCTACGAGTGATAAATAACTCGAGCAATTTCAGTAAAGTATATCGTGGTAGTGCAAACCTAGAAGGGCCACTCAGTCATGACCGAGCAAAAATTGAAGGCCAGCTCAATAAGTTGACTGAACAACTAATTACCCGCATGGTAACAGATTCAGAATTACTCGAATTTTTAGAAGGTTAAATATGAAACGCTTTTTTATGGTTAGTTTTTTGTTACTTTTTGCGTATAACGCGCAAGCTGCACAGGAAGGCCATTTTGTGCAAAAAGACAATATTTTCCCACGCGTTGAGATTGTTACCACGCTTGGTAATATTACTGTTGAACTCGACCGTTCTCGTGCGCCCATTACCGTCAATAACTTTTTAACTTACGTTGCTGATGGTAGTTACCAAGGCACGGTATTCCACCGTATTGAACGTGACGTAGAAAATGACCGCGACTTTGTGATTCAAGGCGGCGGTTATGATAAAAAATACGATGGTGTGTATGAAGGCGACCCTATTTTTAACGAAAGTGGGAATGGCCTTAAAAACGATATGTACAGTATTGCGATGGCCTACCAAGATCGCGAACCGCATTCAGGCACTCGGCAATTCTTTTTTAACATGGATAACAACGACCATCTAAACCCTGGTCGTGATTGGGGTTTTGCTGTATTCGGTAATGTCATGGAAGGCTATGAAACTTTAGACAAAATAATGAAAGTTGAAACCGGCTTTAACGATAAAATAGGTTACGATTTTGTACCCAAAAAGCCTGTTGTTATTTTAAATATTAAAATATTAGACCCAACTCCGTTATAACCTAATGTATGCGCAGCTTGGCTGCGCTTATTGACTGCCATGAAGGCCGCATGAATAAATCAATCTCACTTTCTGAATACTTTAGCTACTTCAAAGATAAGCGTCTGATCAACGTGTTTATTTTTGGTATGAGCAGCGGTTTCCCTTGGGTTTTAATCGGCTCAGTGATGTCGGCATGGTTACAAGATGAAGGGATGAGCCGTGGCATGATTGGCTTATTTGGTATTGTCTTTGGCGCTTACAGCATCAACTTTTTGTGGTCGCCATTAGTTGACCGTATCAAGCTGCCTTTTTTATACAATTGGCTTGGTCAACGCCGCAGCTGGATACTTCTTTGCCAGTGTTTTATTTTACTTGGCGTAATATTACTTGCGGGTTTAGATATTACCGCCGACTTAGGTATCGCAGCCGCGCTTTGTTTATTAATTGCTATCGCTTCTGCCACCCAAGACATTGCCATTGATGCTTTTAGGATTGATACCCTCGCGGAAAGCGAAAGCCACAAAGCCACAGCAGCAGCAGCAATGGCAACATCGGGCTGGTGGAGCGGCTATGCATTATTAGGTGCTATCCCATTTTATATGGCTGATATGCCAGGCATTGATTGGCCACAAGTTTATTATATTTTAGCCGGTTTAATGCTGCTATTAATGAGCAGCGTATTTTGGGCTAAAGAACCAGAGTCAAATCGCGAAGCAGTACACGCCGAACTGGAGCGCCAATATCAGCAAAAATTACCCAGCTCCAATAATTCCCATTTAAGTAAAGTATTTGCTTGGCTTGCCGTCACCGTTATCGACCCATTTAGAACCTTCTTTGCTCGTAATGGCGTTAAAACAGCCCTCGCGTTATTAGCATTTATCTTTTTATTTAAAATTGGCGAAGCTTTTTTAGCGAGAATGTCTATTGTATTCTATAAAGAAGTAGGCTTTTCAAACACCCAGATAGCTAACTATTCTAAATTAGGTACTGGCCTTATTACTATTATATTTGCTTTTTTAGGCAGTATTTTTAATCATAAATACGGTATTGTTAAAGGCTTATTTATTAGTGGTGTGGCTATGGCTGTCTCTAATTTAATGTTTTCATGGATAGCGCTTGCAGGCCCACAAGAACATTTATATGCTATTGCAGTTGTTGTTGATGGATTCACGCAAGCATGGTCTTTAGTGGCGATGGTGGCATTTATATCAATGCTCTGTAATCGCGCATTTAGTGCTACCCACTATGCATTATTGGCATCTTTAGGTAATTTAGGCAGAACCTTACTATCAAGTTACAGTGGCGTGGTCATTGATGATTGGCTGGCAGGTAATTGGTCGCTATTTTTTCTTTTAACCGCACTAATGGTGTTACCGTCGTTAACCTTTTTATATATAATAAGACATAAACTCTACCAACTTGAAAACAGTTACCATGGTCAACAAAGTAGTTAAAGATATTAATAAGAGTAGGATTCTTTGAATAGACGAGTGCATCCTTGCACCTCATTGGTATAAGTTGAATAAACTGGGAGTAATTTAGTCTTCTTTTAGTAAGCCTAACCCTTCATATGGGTCAACTTCTAACGCATCACAGTAGCGTAAAAATTCAATCACATCTAAACGACGCTCTTGGTTTTCAACTTTACCAATAAATGAATGCGGTGTACCAAGAACTTGAGCAAGGCTACGCATTGTATGGCCTTTCTCATGACGTTTAGTTTTAAGCCACTTTGTTAATTTTGAATTTTCTTCAGAAGAAACTGTTTTACCCATCATAAAAAACATCTCCTACTAGATGATTTAAAGTTAACCATACCAATTGTATTGAATTAATGATCGATTATTGCGACAGAGAAGTGGTTCAATAACACGGAAAAATAATGATATATAGTTGCTCTGTGCAATTGCTCCTGTATTGCTCTACTTTAATACATCCATGTAATCACATATAAATAAGCTTTAACGCAGTTAATGAGCTGTTTATATTCGACAATGATCATATTTTAATAAAATTGGTATACATACCAGAGTGAAATTTTGTCCGCCTCACTCTTAAAGACATTGTATACTATTAGCAATTGCGGGAAGTAACTAATTACAAGCAACATACTATTTTTAGGTATAGACTCTAACGACACACTAACCTAGCCCAATAACTAATATTAAAGCAAATACTCCAAAATTAATTCCAATTTAATGTAACAAAAAATTTATATAATTGAACCTATTTGTGATAATTTATTTTTCGTGTATTAGCCTAAATCTGTGCTTAAATAGAAGGTATATTAATTTTAGTTAGGTGATTAGATGTTTAGATTATTGTTTTTATTACCGATTGTACTTTGCGTTGGTTGGTACTTTTTTCTTAAACAAAATAATGTTCCAATAAAAAAAGGCAAGAAAGGTTTTGCTTATATTTTAGGCTTTTCTGTATTTGTGCTGGGATTTTTTGTGTTGATGATCCAAATAACAGAATTTAGATAATTAGCACACTACATAAGCGTTGCACCTGTAGCTTACTAAAACTTTTTACAGTAAATAATGGGTAATACAAGCAAACAAGGTAATAACTGGTTGATACTTTAAACCAACAGGTACAAAAAAGCCGCTTCAAAGCGGCTTAGTTTACACTGTATTTTTTTATCACTATACGCTAAAACTAGCGCCACACCCGCACGTGGTTGTCGCATTAGGATTATTAACGAAGAAGCGAGCTCCTTCAAGTCCTTCTGTGTAATCAACCGTGCCATCGACTAAGTATTGGATACTCATCGGATCAATAACTAGCATTACGCCATTTTTAACGATTTCTAAATCACCTGGGTTGGCTTTTTCATCAAAGGTAAAGCCATATTGAAAACCAGAACAACCACCACCTGTTACGTAAACACGCAGTTTTAGTTCAGGATTCTCTTCTTCGTCGATTAATTGTTTTACACGTACAGCAGCTGCTTCGCTGAATTTAATCGGTAATTCTTCTGACATACCAAACCCCTCAATTCCTATATTGCCGTGATTATCTAATACCCGAGTGTTTTAATCAAGTATAGCGCAAAGTAATGCTTAAAAAATGGCTAAGCACTTCTTCTTGAGCTATATTTATTTTAAAAATCGCCTTTTTATTATTAGCTGTATTTTTTAAAAGTTAAGGCCACCGTAACGAACCCTATAAAACCGCATTTTGTATCATCTGTTTGGTGCTAACGGCTAAGTAAGTACAAATAGCGATGCAATGAATTATTAAGACAATTTGTATCCTATAAACAACTGGGCAGTAGGAGCATCAAGTAGCAGCGAACATAAGCTACGTAACTTCCATGATAACGCAATAAACTTTGATACACGGCTCTAAAGGTTAATGAAATAATGTACACAAGCGTGAAAAACAGCTCAGACTAACGAAAAAATGGTAAACTTTAATCGCCCAATTAACTATTCAGTAGCATATAATTTATGCCAGCGAAAACCCTCACTTTTTTGCAAAGTCCCAACGACTTAGCCAGCATCATTTGCTAAACTGCGGTCTGAAAAAGTGCGATGAGGAAAAATGCATGTGGCTTGAAGCGCTAAGGCGTCTACTAGCAAAGCCTAGAACATCAGTACAGATGTGCTTACTGGGAGTAAGCACAGGATTGGTTGCTGCGTTTTTAATTATTTTATTTCGCCTCACTATCTTGTTCTTCCAAGGCTTATTTTTAGAAACCCCTGACGACTTCACTACGCTGCCAACACTTGAGCGAGTGCTGCTGCCTATTATTGCCGCTTTTTTAATTGCTTTATTTGCCGCATTTACTGGTTTTAAACACTACCGTTTGGGTATTCCGTTTGTAATTCATCGTATTAAACGCTACTACGGCCACATGCCTATTTACAACACTGTAAATCAATTTGTTGGTGGTGCTTTAGCTCTTATTAGTGGTTTTTCGGTTGGCCGTGAAGGCCCATCAGTACATATAGGAGCAACAGGTGCTAGCTTACTCGCTGATAAACTGCATTTACCTCATAATGCCATGCGTACCTTAAGTGGCTGCGGTATTGCAGCGGGTATTGCCGCGTCATTTAACACCCCGTTGGCTGCGGTTATTTTTGTTATGGAAGTCGTACTTAGGGAATATAAAGTACATATTTTCGTACCTATTATGCTTGCGGCCGTCACCGGTGCTTTAGCCACTCAATTTGTTTTTGGTAATGCCTCAGAGCTTGCGCTTATTGTTGTTAATCCTCTCAGTGGCTGGCACTATCCGTTTTTAATTTTATTTGGTATGGCACTCGGTGCAGTGGCTTTTGCATTTAATCAAAACTTGATGCTGATCATTCGTACCTTTAAACCATTAAGTATGTTCCCGCGCCTATTAATTGCGGGGATAATTGCCGGGGGCATTGCGTATTTAGTGCCACAAGCTATGGGTTCAGGAATGAGCGCAATTACCCTTGCCATTGAAACACCGAACAATGTGCAACTGTTAACCACTATTTTAATCGCCAAATTACTAGCCACCTTATTTGCTATTGGCTTAGGTATTCCAGGCGGGATTATCGGCCCGGTTATTGGGCTTGGCGTTTTAATGGGGACTTTAATGGCATTTTTTGCCCAGTTTATTAGTCCTGAAGTGGATATAGCAGGCACCTATAGTGTACTTGGAATGGCAGGGCTTTTGGCTGCCACCTTGCATGCGCCTCTTGCGGCTCTCACCACTGTGATGGAGCTAACTTCAAGCCCAGAAATTATTGTTCCTGCGATGCTAGTTATATCAGCGGCTTATGTAACCGCTTTACAAGTGTTTGGTAATCGTTCTATATTTTTACAGCAGCTTGATTTTCAAGGTTTAGAATATCAAATATCTCCCGCAACTGAGGCCTTACAAAAGGTCGGAGTGATTGCTGAAATGGACGAAAATTTTAAGTTACTTTACTCAAATGATAAAGAACAAATAAAATCTACGTTAGATGCAGTAAATAGCCAAACACCATTGATTGTTTATGATGAAGACAACGGCTATCAGTTGGCGGAGTATGATTTGAGCTTAATGTCTGATCAAAGCATAAATATAAAATATGTCTCACTGCAAGGTGTTAGTAGCCAAGCCACCCTTGCGGATGCGTTTGACTTATTAAAAGATAAACGTGGTGGCGCCGTGTATGTTTATAACCTACTCGACAATCAACAAATTATGGGGATTATGCGCTGGGATAAAATCAGTCACATTCTGACCATAAGAAACAGTTTATAATAATTTAACGAAACGGAGTCACATGACTGCTTTATTAGTTTATAAATCCTTACATGTCTTTTTTATGATTGCATGGTTTGCAGGGATTTTTTACCTGCCTCGATTATTTGTTTACCACGCCATGAGTGAAGAAAAAGCGTGCAACTCCATGCTTAAAGTAATGGAACGTCGGCTATTATACTTTGTTACGCCATTTGCCATATTAACTGCTGTTTTTGGTATACTTACTATTGTAGAGTATGGCCGCGAATGGTTTAAGTACAGCATGTGGCTGCACTACAAGTTAGTGCTGGTGATTGTGCTTTACCTTTATCATGCTTATTGCTTTAAGTTATTAAGTGATTTTAAGCACGATAGAAACACGCGTAGCCATCGTTTTTATCGCCTATTCAACGAGCTTCCGGTGCTTATACTATTAGTCATCGTCTTTTTAGCCATCACTAAACCTAGCTTGTAAAAAATTTGCTATAGTAGCGCGGATTGCGAGGCCATATTAATTGTGCGCTTCGCCCTTTTTAAATGTGATAGGAAAACCCCATGTTAAGTTTCCAAGGTGAAAATATTCTTTCTGTCAATCAGCTCGATCGCGACTGTATTGAACGTATTTTTGCAGTTGCCAAAAAAATGGAGCCTTATGCTAAAAAACAAAAGCGCACCAATGTATTGGAGGGCGCAATCTTAGCAAATTTATTTTTTGAGCCCAGTACCCGAACCCGTGTAAGCTTTGGAACTGCGTTTAATTTATTGGGCGGGTTAGTCCGAGAAACCACCGGCATGCAAAGCTCTGCATTGGCTAAAGGTGAGTCACTATACGACACTGCTCGAGTTATTTCGGCCTACGCGGATACAGTCGCTATGCGTCATCCTGACTCTGGCTCAGTAGCCGAATTTGCAACTGGCTGTAGTGTCCCTGTAATTAACGGTGGAGATGGTGCCAATGAGCATCCAACACAAGCATTACTGGATTTACTAACCATTGAGCGCGAACTAAATCGTTTTGCGCAAAATATCGATGGCATGCATATCGCGCTAGTCGGTGATTTAAAATATGGCCGCACCGTCCACTCATTATCAAAGCTACTATGCCATTACAAAGATATTAAATTTTCAATGGTCGCGCCTGATGGTTTGCAAATGCCGACCTCTATTTTAGATGCGGTTGATAACGCCGGCCATAAAATTGAAATTGTAAATAAGATGGAAGGTAATCTTGCGGCCGATATTGTTTATCAAACGCGTATTCAAGAAGAACGATTCCCTTCACAAGAAGAGGCAAACAAATACCGTGGCGGCTTTAGAATTAGCCAATCAATCTATAACGCTCATTGCAAACCAAACTCGGTACTAATGCACCCTTTACCTCGTGACAGTCGTCTTGAAGCCAACGAGCTTGATAACGATTTAAATCTCAATGACAATTTAGCTATTTTCCGCCAAGTACAAAATGGCGTATTAATTCGCATGGCACTTTTTGCACTGACTTTAGATGTTGCAGATAAAGTTGACCAATATGAAATGACGGTGCCATGGTTTAGCCGTAAACAAAATAGCTAAACAGATACTAATGCCGATTTTTTAATTTAAACATGACAACTCAATAGGATTTTTCATGACTATTAGCCAAGATTTATTTGACCGCGCCCAAGCTTCAATTCCAGGTGGCGTAAACTCACCGGTTCGTGCTTTTAATGGAGTTGGCGGCACACCTTTATTTATCACTAAAGCACAAGGGCCGTTCACATTTGATGCAGATGGTAATCGTTATATTGATTATGTAGGCTCGTGGGGGCCAATGATCATGGGCCATAATCACCCTGCTATTAAACAAGCTGTACTTGAAGCAGTTGAAAACGGCCTAAGCTATGGCGCACCAACTGAAACAGAAACTTTCATGGCTGAGAAAGTAAAGCAACTCGTACCATCAATTGAAAAAGTCCGCATGGTAAACTCTGGCACTGAAGCAACAATGAGTGCAATTCGTTTAGCACGTGGCTTTACCGGCCGAGACAAAATTTTAAAATTTGAAGGTTGCTACCACGGCCACGCTGACTCATTACTTGTTAAAGCTGGTTCTGGCGCACTGACTATGGGCGTGCCAAATTCACCGGGGATCCCTGAGGACTTTGCTAAACATACGCTAACAGTATCGTTTAATAATCTTGATGAAGTAAAAGCTATTTTTGAAAAGTACGCAGACGAAATCGCCTGTATCATTGTTGAACCCGTTGCCGGTAACATGAACTGTATTCCCCCTGTTGAAGGTTTCTTAGAGGGCTTGCGGGCAGTCTGTGATGAGTACAAATCAGTACTTATTTTTGATGAAGTAATGACCGGCTTTCGCGTAGCTCTTGGCGGTGCACAATCTTATTACAACATCACCCCAGATTTAACCTGTTTAGGTAAAGTTATTGGCGGTGGAATGCCTGTTGGTGCATTTGGCGGTAAAATTGAAATAATGGATTATATTGCCCCTGTAGGCCCGGTTTATCAAGCAGGTACCTTGTCAGGCAACCCAATCGCAATGGCTGCCGGCCTAAAAGCCTTAGAGTTAATTGAACAAACTAACTTACATGACGATCTTGAAGCAAAATCAAAAGCCTTATGTGAAGGCTTTGAGGCGGGAGCAAAAGAAGCCGGTATACCACTTACCACAAACTACGCGGGCGGTATGTATGGCTTTTTCTTCACTGAACAAGAAAAAGTAACTACTTACCAACAAGCTACGCAGTGTGATCTAGAGCGCTTTAAAAAATTCTTCCATTTAATGCTTGAAGAAGGTGTATATTTAGCACCTTCTTCGTTTGAAGCTGGTTTTGTTTGCTCAGAGCACTCTGAACAAGAAATTAGCGACACTATTGCCGCCGCTAAACGCGCATTTGCTAAACTTTAATCGGCAAACTAATTAAAACATAGATATAAAAAAAGCCCGAAAGGGCTTTTTTTATATACAAACAGTATCAAAGAAAACACATAGCAAGCTATGACTCACCACCTAAATATTTATACTTAAAGACACCGAGATAACAGTAATGTTTAATCATTCTGGGAGCCCGCAGAGCTTCTTTGAGATCTTAACATTTCTTTAGCTTGAGCTTCATCTCTTTTGATTTGTTCACTTGTACGACAGCGCTTTTTTTTGAACTTAGTGCCTGTAATAATCTCTTGCTCGCATTTATACCCACTTGCACTTCTGACTACTTCAGTCTCTATATTTGATGACTCAGCTGCCACTTTATCTTGGGAGGTAGTACACCCACAAAGAATTAAAGACATGCTGAGTAATATAATACTTTTCATTTTATTCCTATAAAATAAAGCCAAACAGATCACTCTGTTTGGCTTTATTATTTAACTATTAATTAAAGCTATAAGTAAAACCTGCAAATAAATAGCGCCCTAGTGCATCATACGAACCCGGGAAAATATTACCATTAGCAATACCTGATGGGCCGTTAGGTATTAGTGGCGGGGTGACATCAAATACATTATTAATACCCGCTCTTAAACTAATATCAGAGGCCACGTTCCAACTACCTGCCAAATCAAAATATGTTTGTGCATTAAGCGATGTTGGCCCAGCTACAACTTCATTTTGTTGATTACGTGTATATTCATCGGCATCACCAAAATAGCGTACTTTAGCAGTTATGTTTGCATCCCATGGCGTTATCCATGTTGCACTTAAATTTGTACGTAACTCAGGCATCGGCGCACCACAAACAGCACGATCCCAATAACCTACACAATCATCCGTATCACCGCCAGGTAAATTTTGAACCGAATATGTATCCAGCCACGTACCTATTAACGTAAAGCGCATAGCACCTAAATCATCAAGTGAATAGCGATATGAAATATCAAAATCTACCCCTGCAGTTTCAACTTTACCAATGTTAATATCTGTTGCTGTAATGGCATTACTACCGATCCATAACGAACCTGTACTTGGGTCCCGATTAATTAAATCACAAAACTCATCATTGCCATTAACAGCACATTCATTATGAATTGTTGCTTCAGGTATCGCTTGGATAGCATCATTTACTGTTATGTTAAAATAATCAATAGCGATATCTAGGTTATCAATTGGTGACAATAAAAGGCCAAATGAGTAGGTGTCTGATTTTTCGGGTGATAAGTCAGGATTACCACCTGTAACAGAATTATATTGTCCTGCATCATTTATTAGTGCATTTGAACCATACTGATTTGCAGTAACACCGGTTCTAGCACATTGTTCTTGTGTAAGTGGATTCTCTGCACCAGCTCCACATGGGTCTTCCCAGTTAAATAGCCCGATTCCTGATGGTCTAAATAAATCACGAACATTACCTGCTCGTACCGCTCGTTGATAACTCGCTCTTAAGCCCACCTGTTCATTAAAGCGCACATCAAAGGCTGTTTTATAGGTGTCAGTTTGCTTATCAGTAGAGTAGTCTGAGTATCTATAAGCAAGCTCTAAGGTAATATACTCAGCATATGAAGTATCTTCTATAAGCGGAATGTTTAATTCTGTAAAAAATTCACTCACATCAAATTCACCAGTCACGCCGCTCGTTGGTCCGCCTTGGCCAGCACCATCTCCAGATGTAAAGTTACTATCGGGATTTAAGGTTAGGTACTCCTTACGATGCTCAAGACCAAACACAACACCTACACCTGTTGATGTACCAGGAACAACCACGCCAGCATCAGTTAAATCACCAGTAACATAGCCGCTTAATTGTTTAGTCTTTGTATCTCCTCGAGAGTAAAGTGGGATAGTTAAATAATCTAACTGGCTTTGATCTATTTGACTAGGGTTGAATACATTCCAAGGTACACAAGAGGGATCTGATCCATCAACAACTGACTGACATACTATATTGCCGTCACCATCTTCGACAGCTTGCAGTGCACGCCCAATACGTGTAATTGATAAATCATTCTGATAAGTTTGAATATAAGCAACAGAACCAAAGTTCATAAATGCATCATACGTCCAATCATCGTTTATTTCGCCTCTAATACCCAACACAAAGCGAGAGGAAGTATGGCGTAAGTCATCTTGTCTAGCCCCCCCTTCTACATTACGTTTTCCCACAAACATAGAAACAGAATCATCTACCCCTAAACCTTGAGTTACACATAATTTATTATATTGTTGCTCCGATAAAAAAGGGTTATTACACTGAACATTAACAGGCGAATTAAAGAAAGAACCTGAAGGGGCAATTTGCGCTACAGTTCTATCATCCATATAACTCATTTCTGTATATACAGTATGAGAGTCGCTCAAATCATAATGCCCTGTAACACCAAAAGTTTTACGAGTATCAGGACGTTGAAAGTAGTTAAGCGGCCCGTAGTTATAAAGTAAGCCATCACGATCTACAAATGTATTTCCATCGGTTGTCAAATCAAATGTATCAAAGTCAGTAAACCTACCTGTAGGTATTGTACTAGATCCTGCACACACTCGTTCGCCATCGCTATTAATATCCATTGCACAAGCACTATAATCACGGTTATTTTGTGTAACTGCATCAACTTCACGTAGTGTTGCATAAGCCGTTAAATTGCCACGCCCATCTGCAGAATTAACCCCTAGTAATACCGAAAAATCATGGGTATTACCATCTGTAACATTT
>NZ_JBQSVO010000050.1:0-24535 GCF_052376275.1 Pseudoalteromonas sp. AOP7-A1-14
GGAGTATACCCAACCACCTCAAGATGCGAGTTTCAGTTGGAATTAAAAGTGATTTAGGCAAGACATTGATTGCAAGTAAGGGGTATTCCCTCGCTAAAATCAAAAGGCTGCAAGCTTGCTTGCAGCCTTGATAATAGATTAATTATTTCTTATATTGTTCAAACCACGCAAGCGTGTGTTCTACTTTAGAGATCATACGAGATGGACGCCCTGCAATACCATGTGGAGAACCAGGTACACGAATAAGTACGGAGTCTACTTTTTGTAACTTGAGAGCTTGATAGAATTGTTCAGACTCTGAAATAGGCGTACGGCGGTCTTCTTCACCTGTCATAAGCAAAGCAGGTGTTGTAACGTTTCCTACTAATGACAAAGGAGAACGTTGCCAATAATGCTCAACATGATCCCAAGGCATACCAGGGAATTGATTGCGAATTTGGCCGATATAACTGTCAGCTGTTAACGTTTTACTAAGCCAATTAATGACCGGCTTGGTGATTGCAGCGGCGTTAAAGCGATTGGTTAAGCCAATTGCGTATGCAGCAGCAATGCCGCCTGCAGAGCCACCTGCTATAAATAAGTTTTCTTCATCGATAAACCCTTTGGCTACCATGGCATCAACCGCTGAGTCGTGATCGGCAAAATCTTCTTTTGAGCTATATTTTCCATCTAGTAATAAAGCAAAGTCTTTACCGTAACTAGTAGAACCTCGGTAATTTACATATACAACAACATAACCTTCACTGGCGTATCGTTGTAGCTCAGCTGTAAAACTAGGTCCGTAAGCTAAGTGTGGGCCACCGTGGATTTCAAGTAATAAAGGGTACTTTTTAGTTTTATCAAAGTTAGGTGGGGTAATATACCAGCCTTGAATACTTTCATTATCAAATGAAGACTTAACATTTAACTCATGAACCTCACCCAATTGCTTATGACCTAGTAAGTCTTCATTTAAAGTGGTTAAAGTTTTGCTTTTTCCTTTATATAAGTACGCTAAATCAGCTGGACGTTGACTACTACCTTGGGTATATGCAACCGCGCCATTTTTTGCGAGACTAAAGCTACCACTAATATACGGGCGACCGATAGAAGTTCCCGATAGCGAATCCACAAGATCAGTTACTTTGCCTTTGGATGATAACTTTGCCAGTTTGCGCTTACCAAAATCGTCATATTGAATAACAAAGTCACCATTGCCTGACCATTTATAATCAGCAACTGAGCGGTCAAAGTTATTACTTATGTTGGCAATTTTTTTATTACTTTTAGTAATGACATTGAGCTGGTAATTTACGTAGGGAACGGGGGCGTTATCACGGGCAAGAAAAGCAATTTTTTTACCATTCTCTGAATAAGTAGGGCGAAACTCTCGACCGGGCAATTGAGTTAATTGGGTATAGGTACCTTGATTAATATCAACTTCATATAAATCAGATTCAGTGGTGCGATATTCCCAATCAACATGCTGATCTGATGAAAAAGCGAGTTTGTTATCATTAGGAGACCATGCAAGTGGCCCATAATGCTGGTAATTCCCCGTTGTTAATTGTCTTGCTGTGCCGCCATTTGCCGGTACAACAAATACATGACGGTAGGCTGGTTCTAAATAGCCAGAACCATCCGCTTGATAGCGGGCTTTTTCATAAACCTTTACGGGTTTTGACCAAGCGGCCCCTTTAGGCTTTTTAGGTAATTTAACTGACTTTACAAAGTCTGTTTTACCAGCAGGCACATTCATTGTGAATGCAATGTTGTCGCTATTATTAGACCAACTTAAACTACGTATTGATTTAGGTAGCTGTGTTAATAAAGCTAATTTGTCTTGCTCTAACCAATAAACATGAAGTTGATTACTTCCGCTTCTGTTGGACGTAAATGCGATTTTTTTAGAATCAGGAGACCATGTAGGTTGCCCATAATTATATTCATCAGCGAGCAATGGGTAATGTTGATTTTGCTTAACATCGTACATCCAAATACTGCGTTTTGCAGCATCTTGCATGATGTCATAACCACTTCTTAGGTAGATAATTTTCTTACCGTCAGGGCTTATTTGCGGGTTGTTAACATACTCTAGCTGGAAAATGTCTTCGGCAGTAAAAGTGTCAGTTGCATAAAGTTGTACGGAGTAAGACGCACAGAGCAGCGCCGAGCTTAATGTAAGTAATGCATTTAATTTCATAGTTTTTCATTTTTTGTATAATAAAACATCATCCTAAGGGGCAAAAATTTCTTGAGCAAGAGAATTGAGATTAATGAGCTCGTCCTTAAGTTAAATTGCAATACATACAAAACTGTTAATGACGATATTTTAGGGTATATAGAGAAAGGTTGTTAGCGTTTACTTACAAATGAGCACCATGACTGCTTGAAAACAAAAAGTGCCGCAATGAATCGGTATTTTTTCTATTTAAACTATTTGATGGCTTTTTTACTTCATGCCAGTCAATAATCTTAAAGTTTTGTGGTTGTAGCGGCATACGATTATAACCATCTTGTACTACAAGCGTGCCTTCAGGGTAGCCTGGTAAAGCAGCGGGTGTAACGGTTAAACCATCCGTTTCACCTGCGCTATCAATCCCTTTATCTAGGTTAGCGGCTACATTAAACTTACCTGCAAAGCTTAGGCTGTGTATCATCTGATATTTTATAAAGCAAATAGCTATTATCGCCTTGGCTTGATACGACTAAATAGCGGGTATCACCAGCATGATAAATTTCCATGCCTTCAACATCAGCAACAAGTTGCTCATTTACACCTTGTAGCATGAGCGCTTTGTTACCAGTATTGGGTTCAGCATCGATATACCAAATACCTTGATCTTCTTCGCCGGCAAATAATTGGCCGCGTTTATCATCAGCACTACAGCCTTCAGGTTGGCTTGGAAGGTAAACTCTCTGACTAACTCGCCGCTTAAATTCGCTTTATTACCCGTTAGTTTATATTGTTGAAGCGGTTTGTAAGCGTATTTATTACGATAAAAACAACAGCCTTGCCAATAGTGCTCAATACTTTGCAATGAGCCCAGCTACGTTTAAACGTAAGTTAAAACAACACGGAGTGAGTTATTCGCAATTACAAGGTGAACAAAATAAACCCAAAGCTCTGCATTTACTGGGTGGCAGCAAGGTAATGAGCAAGTCGCGATGCGTTTAGCGTTTTATGATATACCTAATTTTCGCCGTGCATTTAAACGCTGGACGGGTTTTACACCAAGTCAGTTAAAAATATAATAGCCAATTTTAGTCACGCTAAGTTAGACTCATGTTATTACTATCTTTTATCGAGTTTTTAATATGATTGAGTATCCTGTTGATCAACTCCCTCAGCTTATTGATGAGCTATTACAGTGTGATACCACGACACGAAAGAATAAGTTATTAGCGGATGCTAAAGAAAAACTCTCCACTGAGCACTTGTCGTTATTATTCGAAGCGTTGCCAAAAGAGCAACGACTAGAAATTTGGCAACTACTTGATGAAGACACTCAGCATGAAATTTTTATCAATCTGGGCGCTGATAGCTGTCGTTGGCTATTACAAACTCTTGATGAAGCTGAGGGGTTTAAGCTTTTAGATGAAGTGAGTGTTGAAGAGTTACTTGAGCTTGAAGAGGTTATACCTGAGCACTTTGTTGATTATGCACGCAGGCAACTTGATGAAGTACAAACTAAACAATACGATTTAGCGCAGCAGTTTGATCCAGAACAGTTGGGTCACTGGCTTGATTTTGATGCTTTAAAAGTGTCAGAAAAGCTGACCGTTGGTGGCGCACAAAAAATCTTACACAAAGGGCTGCCAAAGTTTACCGAAGTGATTTATTTAGTTAGTCGAAAAGGCACGCTTATTGGAGAGGTGAGTGTAAATAACTTATTAAAAGCCGCAGAATCAGCTTCATTGTTAGAGTATGCAAATTTAGAGGTCGCCTCACTGCATGCTGATGATGACTTATACGAAGCGGCTGAAGTGGTGATTCACAGCGAAAAAATGGCAATGCCGGTGGTAGATGCTGATAATAAATTGCTTGGCCGTTTAAAAGTATCTTCAGCTTACGAATTACGCCAAGAAGTTACCGATGAAGCGGCTGCTAAAGCGGGTGGTTTACGTGAGGATGAGGATTTATTCTCAAGCGTTAGAAAGTCAGCAAAAAACCGGGGTATTTGGCTCGGCATTAATTTAGTAACAGCATTTTTAGCCTCGTGGTTTATCGGTTTATTTGGCGCAACTATAGAGCAGGTTGTGGCGCTTGCTGTATTAATGCCTGTTGTTGCCTCTATGGGCGGAATAGCCGGTAGTCAAACTTTAACCGTTATAGTACGTGGTTTAGCGCTTGGTCAGGTTACTGATTCTAACCGCAAGGCCTTGCTTAAAAAAGAATTACGCGTAGGGGCTGTAAATGGGTGTGTATGGGCGTTAGTGATTGGTGTGCTAACGAATTTTTGGTTTAACGATATAATGCTCTGCATAACTATTACTGTCGCTATATTATTAAACTTGATTGTGGCATCTATTTCAGGGGTTGTGATCCCCTCAGTGCTCGACAAAATGAAAATAGATCCGGCGTTATCCGGGTCTGTTATTTTAACCACGGTAACTGATATTGTTGGTTTTGTTACCTTTTTAGGGTTGGGTAGTTTACTTCTTTTATAAAAGCGAGTTGTTAAGGCAAGTGATGTTTGTAATCACTTGCTGATTTCTTCACCCTGATGTTTAGCGGCCAAGTCGTCTAGCTCAGCGCAGGTATAGTCAAATCCTTTACCATCAAAAAGGTAGGTTATTTTTACCGCTTTTGCGCCATTAATTAAACGTGCATTCACCTTCGCAACCGACCAATTTTTAAGTTCGTTTAAAAAGCGGTTAGCTATTTGTGAGGTATTAAATTGGTAGCGAATTTCTGTGTTCATTTATTTATACCAAGTGACAGCATATGCTTTGCAAATATACGCAAACTATTTCAAGATACAAGTGACAGTTTTGCAAAAAAGAAGCTTATATGAGGTGATCGTTATTATTTTTAATTTAGTAATGTTATTTTGTCTCGACCTTTAACTCTCGTTAAGGTGCACTAAGGCGTAAGTGGTTTTAATTTAAACGGTTATAATAAAGAGCATAAAATGAAAAAATTTGTTAGTTTGGTCAGTATACTGGCTATTTTATTAGTTGTGATACCTGGGCCCTTATATAAGTTTAATATTTTAGATCTAGGTCCAGCGTTTGCTGCTATTCGCTATGGTGTTTATGCTGGCGGTGCAGTGATTTTGTTGTTAATTGTGCAAGTGATTTTTATGCGCAGCACTGTTAATTGGCGATTAGCTGGTATGAGTACTATTTTTGCATTAATGGCTATTACCATGCCATTAAGTATTATGAGCAAAGCTAAAAGTGTGCCGCCGATTCATGATATTTCAACTGATGTAGTTACCCCGCCTGAGTTTAATGCGATAGCTAAGCTGCGCTTAGATGCACCAAACCCTGTTGAATACGCTGGCGCTAAAACAGCAGCACAGCAGTTAAAAGCATACCCAGAACTAACCACATTACACTACACAGAAAATTCAAAACATGTCTTTCGCGTAGCAAAAGATGCCGTAGATGCACTTGGTTGGGAGCTAGTTAACTATGATGTTGAACAAGGCATTATAGAAGCTACAGACGCAACTGTATGGTTTGGTTTTAAAGATGATGTGGTGGTAAGAGTTAGCAGTAGAGGGGATGCCAGCGAGCTAGATATCCGTAGTAAGTCACGCGTTGGTAAAAGTGATTTAGGTAAAAATGCAGAGCGTATTAAAGTGTTTATTAATGAACTAAATAAAGAACTTAGTTTAAAGTAAAGCGAAAACCCAGTTAGCTAGTTTAGCTAACTGGGTTTTCTTGAGTCATTGTTACTAGTAAGAAGCAGCGGTAGACTTTTGTTTGCTTATTTGTAATGCGCTGATAAGCCACATAATAAATCCACCAGTAAATAATACTGCTGCGACATAACCTGTTTTATTAGGTAATGCGCCATTTGCGATTACAAGACCTCCTACCCATGGCCCGATTGCGTTAGCAACATTAAAAGCACATTGTACTAAAGCGCCAATCATAGCGTGTCCATCAGGGGAAATATCCATCAGCATTGCCTGAATAACCGTACCAAGACCAACACTGCAGCCTATAAAAAAGACTACCGGATACATTAGCCAAATATGTCCACTCGCACTGACATATAACGCTGCAAAAATTATTGCGCATATTAGAGTAAAACCAGTGGTGTAAAGTGGAGAGTGATCAGCTGCTTTACCAAGTACATAATTGCCTAGCGTACAACCAATACCAAACATGATCATTGCGATTGAAATAGTATACGCTGGTGTGTGGGTGACCACTAAAATTGTATCGGCAATATAGGTATAGATGCAAAATACCCCACCAAAGCCAATAATTATGATACCCAAAACTGACCAAACGAGTTTATTTTTAAGTACACCCATTTCATTAATAATATTTGAAGGTTGTAGGTTTTCTTTATTAGGTACTATTTTATAAACTAAAAATAATGCGAGTAAAGCAAGTGCCGCAGCACCAGCTAGGCAATATCGCCAACTAAAGTTTTGGCCTATTAATGTTACAACAGGCACACCAACGATGGTTGCTACTGTGAGTCCCATAAATACTTTAGACATAAAGCTAGCTCGTTTACCTGATGGTGCTATTTCTGCGGCAAGTAAAATAGCGGCGCCAAAATATGCGCCATGAGGCAGTCCACTTAAAAAGCGAAATATAACTAGCTGCTGTAATGACGTTGCAAGTGCACTTAAACCGTTTGCTATAAACATCATGGTTATAAATATCAATAAAGCTTTGCGCTTACGAATATTTGCGGTAGTGAGCATTAGAATTGGCGCGCCCACAACAACGCCGAGTGCATATGCGCTGATGGCATATCCGCTTTGCGCTGGTGTTGCAGAAAATGTCTCGGTGATCAGTGGTAGCATAGGCATCATGGAAAACTCTGATAACCCCAAAATAAAAGTGCCGAGTGCAAGTACTAACAAAATAGCAGCGGTGCTAATTGAACTATCAGCGGCGCTAGGATGCGATGACATAGATAACCCTTGTAAAGAATGATGTATTTAACAGCGAAAGAAGCTGGATGAATAGTTGGTATGCAGAAAACTGCAAGGAGAATAAATTAAGCCGCATTATATGCTAAAAATACTTCAGGATCTTGTATTAAAGCGAGTTAAGGTGAATCAATTAGGAACGTTCCACTTGTTGATTTTACTGGAATGTTAATAAATAAAAACTAATTATGACTCCATGTTTCAAGCTACATTTACCGTGCTTCTAATAGTAGTACAAGTAAATGCAGATCTTTGCGCTAAGTAACCTAAAAGAATAACATTTCATATAAAATTACTCGCCGGTTAATTTTACTAATTAGCATAGGCTGCTTTTATAGCTGCGACAATTTGTCACATTTAAAGTCACTCCTCGTCATTATATAATTGCTAAATCATTGAGCCTTTTGAGTTTAAGTTTATGAATTCAGATTTTTTAGCACGTTTTTCAGTTACTCATATCGCTGTTGTATTGAGCACATTATTTTCAAGTTCATTATTAGCCGATGACTCCATCGAAGTTATTGAAGTTGAAGGCCATACGCAAAATAACCACCAATTATTAGGTTCTGCTGATTCGTTATTAAGTGACTTAGGCGTTGATTTCTCGGCAGCTGGTGGCGTTTCGAGCTTACCTATTCTTAATGGCATGATGGGTGATAGAGTCAAGGTGTTGGTGGATGGTGCCGATATTACGGCGGCATGCGGTAACCAAATGAACCCACCTTTGTCTTATATATCGGCAAATCAAATTACCTCATATCAAGTAGTGGCAGGTGTTTCACCTGTCAGTGCTGGTGGTGACAATATTGCAGGGGTGATCAGTGTTAATTCTATAGCACCTCAGTACAGTGATAGTGATTCATTAAGCTGGCATTCGGGTTATGTTTCTGCACAATATCGTAGTATTAATAACGCGCAAGCTATGGGGCTTGGCGCTCGTGTTGCCAGTGACACATTCAGTTTAAGCTATCAAGGCGCATACGAAGACGCTGATAGTTATGAGGATGGTAACGGGGATCTTGTATTAGATACCTTATATCGCGCCCAAAACCATGCATTAACAGCTGCCTTAAGAGATAAAAAGCAACAACTAGTTGTTAAATTAACGCACCAAAAAATACCGTTTCAGGGGTTTCCAAACCAATATATGGATATGACTGATAACACCAGTTACGGTTTGATCAGCCAATATAAACGCACTCTCGAAAGCGGTGAGTTCCAAGCTCAGATTAACTATAACGATGTAAAGCACGAAATGGGGTTTTTCACGGCGGAAAAGACAGGCATGATGCCGATGAATACCGATGCGCAAGATATGAGTTATCAACTTAACTGGCGTTTAGAACTCGATAAAGATACTACATTATTATTAGGACAAGAATACTTTGGTTATCGCATTGATGATTGGTGGCCTGCGATTGAAGGCTCAATGATGATGGGACCAAATGATTATGTAAATATAAATGATGGTGAACGCGATCGCTACACCGCTTTTGCGGAGTTACAAAAGCAGCTAGATAAAAAGTGGTGGGTATCAGCGGGCGCACGAATTGAATATGTGCAGACGGATGCTGGCGAAGTAAAACCTTATAGCGATATGACCATGGATGGCGGCATGGACGATATGTCTAATATGGATTCAATGGGTGATATGTCGGATATGGACGACATGTCATCGATGATGATGGATGACCAAAATCAAGATGCAGCAATGGCATTTAATGCTATGGATAGAGAACGCAGCGATACATTAGTTGATGCAAGCCTACTCGTCCGCTATCAAATAACTAATGAAGATGAGCTAGAATTTGGCTTAGCACGTAAAAATCGGGCCCCTAATTTATATGAACGCTACAGTTGGGGAGTGAGTACCATGTCAACCAGCATGATTGGCTGGTTTGGTGATGGTAACGGTTATATTGGTAACCTTGATTTAAAAGCAGAAACCGCACATACACTCAGCAGTAGTTATACTAAATCAGCGAAAGATGATACTTGGCAGATAAGCGCCAATGTTTGGTATACCCAAGTTAATGACTATATTGATGGCACGGTTGTGGATAGCACTAACCGAACTGAAATGGCCATTACGCAGCGAAATACGCTCCAGTTTACTAATTTAGACGCTACTTTATACGGTGGAAAAATTGAAGCGGCTGTACGTGTAAGCGATAGTAAAAGCGCAGGTATATGGGATTTAACGGCGGCTATTACCAGTACTCATGGTGAACGTAATGATAGTAATGAACCACTTTATCAAATTATGCCATTACATAGTAAATTAGCACTAGCTCAGAAAATTGGTAATTGGCAGAACTCACTTAGTTGGGAGTGGGTTGATAGTAAAACACGTATTGATCCTCGTCGTCTCGAAAATCAAACAGATAGCTATAGCTTATTAAACTTACAGACGAAAGGTACGTGGGATAAGCTAACCGTTAAACTTGGTGTAACAAACTTACTTAATGAATACTACCAACAGCCACTAGGTGGCGTGAGTATCGCGCAATTTAATGTGGATCAGAGCCAAGGGTTTACTCAATTAGCAGGGCAGGGACGTTCGGTTAATCTGGGTATGAGTTTCGCATTCTAACGTATTGCGTCTTTATAATTAAAGCGAAAATCCTTAGTTGAAAAGGGTTGATTCAGGGTTAACGTCATTTGTTTCGGTTGACTCTGTGGCTGCTAAGGCTATTTTTTCGCGCTCAGCTTTTGATACGTAAGCTGGCTTGTTGCTTTTATGCAGCTTCGCATTAGTGCGTTTATCTTTGTTGTTAAATTTAGTGATGATCTTTTTTCTGCGATTCATGATGATAACTTATACAGTTAAAAATGGTGGTATATTATACAGTGTAACGAGTGTTATTAGCCATCTAATTATTCTCTGCTCAAAAAATAATGACACTGTTAGGTACAATGCTAGTATGTTGACTTAGATCAGCGTTAAACTTACCGCTTAAGTTTGTTCTCTCAATATAAATAGGAACTCGTTTTGAAACAGTTTGTTTTAGCAAGTTTGGCATTATTGGCTGTAAACGTTCAGGCTAATAATAGCTTCAATGACACCACAGCAGAATATGCGGTAAAAACGTATCAAGATGCGCAAATCCATACCCTAACTAATTTAGTTTCATACCCGACAGTTAATAAAGAAGGCATTGCTACACCAACTAACCCTGATTTTATTGGCTTTAAAGCGCTATTAAAAATGAAAGCCGCAGAGCTGGGTCTAGACTACCAAGACTTAGGGTATACCGTACTTATTGGTATGGGTAAACAAAGCGATAAAGTGACCGTTGTTACGCACGGTGATGTACAACCGGCCGATGCTAGTAAATGGCAGCAAAGTCCATTTGAAATTGACAGTACTTCAGAGCCAGGCAAATTAATTGCCCGCGGTACAGAAGATGATAAAGGCGCTATTGTCACGGCGTTATATGCGATGAAAGCAATTAAAGATCAAGGCATTGAGCTTAATAATCGTATTGAGTTAATGATTTACCTAGCTGAAGAATCCGACTGGGGGCCGCTTGAAGAATTTATGAAAAGCTACCAGCAGCCTAAATATGCGGTCACTATTGATGCGTCATACCCGGTAGTGGTTGCTGAAAAAGGCTGGAGCTTAATTGCGCCTACATTTTACGCCACATCAGCGCAAACTAGCGTGTATGTGAGCGACTTAAAAGGGGGCGCATTTGTTAGCCAAATACCTGAGGATGCAAGTGTGATACTTCATAACGCAACCGATGCTGATATTAAGACCCTTAATGCTAATATTGCGGCACTTAAGCATGTCAAAGTTGCTGTCACTGAGGTTAGCCAAGGTATTGAAGTGTCAGTGAAAGGTACGTCAGCTCATTCATCAGAGCCAGAAGCAGGATATAATGCGATTGCACATTTAGCTGAGGTCTTCAAAGGTATCGAGCTTGAAAGTAATAGTGATGGTCAAGCTATTGAGTTTATAAATCAACTTATTGGCCTTGACTTATATGGCCAAAAATTTGGTGCGATTGCTTATGAGCATGACTTTATGGGACCAATGACGGTATCGCCAACAGTATTAAAGCGTGATGGTAATGAAATTACTTTATCGGTCAATATGCGCCGCCCAATGGGTAAAGATGAGAATACGCTGAAGCAACAAATAGACACAGCGCTTACACAGTGGCAAACCACAAATCAAGTGACGCTAAAAGATACACAAATTGTTATCGGTACGCCGATGTTGCTTGATAACGCTCCACATGCCCAAGCATTGCTTGATATTTTTAAATATTATACTGGTGATGAGCAGGCAAGCTTTGTATCTATTGGTGGTGGTACTAACGCCAAATTATTTGATAATGCAGTGTCGTTTGGCCCCTCAATGCCTGGCAAAAAATATACAGGTCATTCAGAGCATGAGTTTATAACCGTTGAGCAGCTTAAGTTAAACCTTAAAATGTACACCGCGATGATGATAAAATTAGGTAATATGTAATGGCTTTAATTTAGTCTATATCTTGTGCTATTAAAGGTATTTACAGATTGGTTAATGCGCTAACAGCCAAGCCTAAATGGCTTGGCATATTGGTTATTACAAATAATTAGTTGAGCTTAGCTGTTAATGATATCTCAGCATTCATGAGCTTTGAAATAGGGCACCCCTCTTTGGTGTGCAGGCAAAGCTCATCAAATTTCAATTGTGAAATGCCGTCAATTTTAGCCTCAACATTTAATGCTATATGGCTTACTTCAAAACCATCATCTACTTCATCAAGGCTCACCACAGCGGTGGTTTTAATGTCGTCGGCAACATAGTCGGCTTCAGTGAGCGCAAGCGACAACGCCATGGAGTAACATGCACTGTGCGCTGCGGCCACTAACTCTTCAGGATTGGTACCTGTTTTTCCTTCAAAGCGAGTATTAAAGCCGTAAGGTTGCTCATTCAATACACCACTTTCGCTGCTAATTAATCCTTTGCCTGATTTTATATCCCCAGACCAATTTGCTGATGCTGATTTTTTAATCGTCATAATGTCTCCTTGGATTATACTTGTAAAGTTTGCAGTGGCAGTGCAAGCCTTTCATATTTTGAGATACGAATAGGCGTAAACTGCTGATGTAACGAATGCTGTGCAATATTAACGCCAAGGTTTATATCCCCCGTTGGCGACATCGGTGTGAGCAGTACATAACATTAGGCCAATCACGTTGCCACTTTTTTCGCCATGCAAAAGGACGCTTGCAAACAGGGCAGGTTTTCTTTGCGAGGGTAAGTTTTTTATGTGCCATGCTTCGCCTGCTAGTTCTTAGTGACTGAAACGTTAACATGTCTTTTAATAATGGCAGGTATCGCTTTTTGTACCTCTTTGCGTTCACGGTATTGCCATAAGCGATCTTTGGCAGCTATAGAGGCCTGTCTTAAATCAATAATAGGCGTTGGATAATCTTCGCCTATTTTAAAGTCATTAAATAGCGCTTCCATGGGTGTTTGTCGCCAGGGTTGGTGTAAATATTCAATAGGTAGCTTTTCTAGCTCAGGACACCACTTTTTTATAAACACTCCTGTTGGATCTTTTTCTTCTGACTGTTTAATTGGGTTGTAGTGACGAATTGTATTGATACCGGTAACAGAAGCTTGCATTTGAACTTGCGGATAGTGAATGCCAGGCTCAAAGTCTAAAAAATAGTTAGCTAACGGAAAACTTGCCTGTTGCCAGCTAATGTTTAAATGATGAGTTACAAAGCTTACTAGCATTGCGCGCATGCGGAAATTAATATATCCGGTGTGTTTTAAACAGCGCATGCAAGCATCAATAATGGGAATACCTGTTTGCCCTTCAATAAAACACGCTAAGTCACTAGCAACATTATCATCACAACGATAAGGAAATGAGTAATAACCGCTATTTACTGCTAAGTATTCCATATCTGGCTGGCTTTCAAATTTTTGCATAAAGTGGCAGTGCCAATGCAGGCGTGAAATGAATGCCGCTAGTGGCCGCTTCCAATCTGATTTCTGTTGCTGATAAGCTGTAATGGTTGCTTGGTTAACTTGTCTGAGGCTTAGGTTACCCCATGCTAGGTGCGCTGAGAGCCTTGAAAAGTGTGTTTGGCTTAAACTTGGGCTTGAAATACCCCGTTGATAACCCTGCCCACGCTGACTAAGAAAGCTGGTCATTACGTTTTGGGCAAGTCTTGCTCCGCCTTGTTGAAATAGCTCATCTGTCTCATAAAATGATGTCGGCAGGACGGGGGGGACGTAGTTGTTAAGCTTTATAAATGTAGCGATTTTCCAGTTAGGAGTTGCCAGTGGACTTTGCATAGTCTGTTGCCACTTTTCATTCCATTGGTGACGATTCTTTTTGCCCCTAATTACTGCGCCAGTCGGTGATTCTTGCCAGTTAATTTGTAGCTCATGACACTGGCGTTGTATTGCTTTATCTCGTGTAAATGTATTGTTTAGACCAATTTCTTGGTGGCTAAAAAGAGTGTTTATGACAAATTGCTGTGTCAATGCCTCAATTAAACTTTGCATCGAGCAGTTAAAAATATAAATTTGTGTATTAAAGCGAATCAATTGCTCATTCATATCGCGAATTGATTGATATACAAAACGCCAGTGACGCTGATTATAATGAGGATCGTCTAACAATAGCGGCTCAAAGTTATATATTAACAGTGCAGGTAAGTCACTATTAAAAGCATTTTTTAGTGGTTGATGATCTGATAAGCGTAAATCACGCTTGAACCAAACAAGGTTAATTTCAGAACGCATAATTAACTACTCTGCGGCCAATCAGCCGCGTCGAGGGAGTCGATTGGTGCTGTAATATCGCCTTGCCATGTTTTTATAAACTCGTTGTTAGGGTCGTACATTTGACTTTGCTTTAGCAAATTAAAGTGTCTATTCGGACGGGCGTCAGCGCCCACTCCAGCTATGTACTGCCAGTTTCCCCAATTAGCTGCGACATCATAATCTATCAGTTGTTGTTGAAAATAAGCCGCGCCGAAGCGCCAGTCGACACTGAGCTCATTGACTAAGCAGCTAGCAACAAGTTGTCTGCCACGATTAGACATATAACCCGTTTGATTGAGCTGTTTCATACACGCATTTACGATGGGGTAGGCAGTGGTGCCGGTGCACCACTGCTTAAAGCGCCCAGGATAAAAGCTGGTCAGTGGACTGGTTGAAGCTATGCCGTCAAAGGCAAATAATTTACTGCCAAAGCGTAAACTATAAAGTTGGAAGTATTCGCGCCAAAGTAGCTCAACGTAAATCCAGTAGGTGGATTCATTCGCGCCATTTTTTTGCTCATACTCGCCAACCGCATGCATTATCTGGCGCACAGATATATTTCCATTGGCAAGCCAAGGCGAGAACTTAGTTGAATTAGCGATGCCATCAAGGGCATTACGCGTAAGTTTGTATTCACTCGGTGCAAGACTTGAAAAGTACTGTTCAATATGGTTTTTAGCGGCCACTTCGCCAGCATCAAACTCACAGTACACTTGTTTAACCTTAGGTAAAGATTTAGGCCAAGGTACTGGTGCAATTAACGGCGCAGGAAAATAGCTCGGTCTTTCAACCGGTGATGTTATCGATAGGTTGGATGACTCCACTTTTTTACGAAATTTACTGAATGTTGAAGGCAGTTCACTAAGATCAAAGGGTAGTTGATGCATGTCATACAAGGTAAATGTGTTACTTTGTTTAAGTGTAATGTCGCTGTATTTATCAGTGATTGTAGTAAGTGATTGCCGTTCGTATAAGCCAACTTGGTCGCTACAGTATATTACACGCGTATTATGATGAGAGTAGTAATGATCAATCACTTCCAGCGGCGATTTAAAATAAACAATTAAGTACTGGTCATGTGCATTTAGCTGGTTGTTCAATTCATGTAGTGACTTTACTAAAAAAGCCCACCTCTGTTCGCCCAGAGCTTGGCAGTTAAAGCGGTTGCCTCTAAACCAGTCAGGGTCAATGCAATAAATAAAGCTGATTGGTGAGCTTTGCTCACACGCGCGTTTTAAAAGCGCATTGTCTGATAGGCGCAGGTCGTTGGTGAACCAATATATAGAGTGTGTCATATAATTAACTTGTCATTGCCGTTGTATTCATTCAATGTGTCTCAATACGTGGCAAACAGTGAAGACGTTTAATACCTATGACTTTTTATTTTTCAATCTGAAGTAAAGTGATCTATACGTGTTCAAAGTAGCCAAATGCTTTGTCGGTATATAATAGCGATAATTTTGCAAACGCATTAAATAAGCCGCTTTTAGCGCCATCTGTCGATCTTGTATGTTCTTTTATTTGGCTATAAAAAAGTCAGGGCTGCGGTGCAGCCCTTAAAAATTATTAGGTTAGCTTAAAAATCACTTTTACTATGACGTTCAGCGAGTTGCTCGTCCTCATCGCCCCAAGTGCGGTTAACTCTACGGCCACGTTTTACAGCTGGACGACGTGCAATCTGTTTTGCCCAGCGCAGCACATGAGTATAAGACTCAACGTCTAAAAATTCACCCGCATCGTATATATCGCCAAGTACTAACGAGCCATACCAGGGCCAAATTGCGATATCAGCAATTGAATATTCACTCCCAGCCATATAGTCATGATCGCTTAAATGGCGATTAAGTACATCGAGTTGGCGTTTAACTTCTAATGTGAATCGATCAATAGGGTACTTCATTTTATAAGGTGCATATGCGTAAAAATGACCAAAGCCGCCACCTAAATAAGGCGCTGAACCCATTTGCCAAAATAGCCAATTACGGCACTCTGTTTTACTTGTGTGATCTTCTGGGATGAGAGCATTAAACTTCTCAGCTAAATATTGCAAAATAGCACCAGATTCAAACACTCGTGTGGTTGGTGTGGTGCTGTGATCCATTAATGCAGGAATTTTTGAGTTCGGATTAACATTTACAAAGCCTGATGAAAATTGGTCACCATCACCAATTTTAATTAAAAACGCATCATAATCGGCATCATTTTTACCCAGCTCTAATAGCTCTTCAAGCATAATAGTGGCCTTTTGGCCGTTAGGAGTTGCAAGTGAATAAAGCTGTAATGCATGTTCGCCTTTGGGTAAATCCTGCTGGTGGGTTGCGCCGGCTGTAGGGCGATTGGTTTTCGCCCATTCACCGCCATTGTCAGCGTCAAAGTGCCAAACTTTAGGAGGGATATAGTTTTCACTGTTACTCATGGAGATTGTCCTTATTGCAATTTAAATCGATTTTATAATTACTTACGGGTTCTTCATCCTAATTGAACATTTACAGCAAGGGAAGTAAAGTTAAAGCTTAATCCACTATAAGGGAAATGATAATGAGCAACCATGGTTTAACAATTGGACTTGAACGTACCAGCCATAATTTTTATTTAACGCTTAAAGTGGTTGGTAAATTAACGCATGCAGACTACCTGCAACTAGCGCCTATGATTGACGGCGCATTAAATTCAGCTCCGGATGCCATAATGAACATTTTTGTTGATGCAAGCGAGTTGCAAGGTTTTGAAGCTCAAGCTGCGTGGGATGATTTAAAACTAAGTCTTAAACATAACAATAACTTTAGCAAAATAGCTTTGTTAGGTAATGCTAAATGGCAAAAAATCGCTGCTAAAGTGGGAAACTGGTTCACTACAGGTGAATTAAAATACTTTGAAGATAGGCAAGTAGCCTTAGAGTGGTTGCACCGATAATAAATGAGTTATAATTATTTCCTTACCTTTTTAGTAGGCGAGTGTTATCAGCAATAGTAAACCCCAAACAAAAAGTGATTTAGAAGCTGTTTTGGTAAAAAACTCTCAGCTTAAAATAGCGACCTTTAATCTGTTTAACTACCTTGAGCCGCCCAATGCTTTTTATGAATTTGAACGTATTTATAGTGTGCAGCAGTGGGCCAAAAAGCAGCGCTGGATTGTTGATTATGTAAATGAATATCAGCCTGATGTAATTGGTTTTCAAGAAGTGTTTAGCGCTGATTCGTTAAAAGCGCTTTTGTATCAAGAGGGCTATATCCATTTTGCAGTGGTTGATGAGCCAGAAATTATAGATGACTTTATTTATAAGCGCCCAGTAGTAGCAGTTGCTTCACGCTTTCCTATTACTGAAGTGGCGGCCGTCCAACATAATATTGAATTTGCACAAGCGCTTGGACTTAGTGCTGAATTTTTATTTAGTCGCAAGGTACTCAGAGCAACAATAGAGCTACCACATATTGGTGAGACAGATTGTTATGTTGTGCACTTTAAATCTAAGCGCTCGATGATTGACCTTGCAGAAAGTAAGGTAGCCACTGCTGAGAAAAATATTATCGAACACTTAAAAGCCAATATTGCAGGTGGCTTTGCCTCTACTATACAGCGCGGTAGTGAAGCAACATTACTGATGGTTGAAATAATTGCGCGGCGCGAAGCTAGCCAAAACCCAATGTTATTAATGGGCGATTTTAATAATAACTTAAACGATGGTGTGCTCAGCCATTTACTTACTGATTCACTGCGTTTTGCCCCCAGCTTTGATTGTAACGCCTACCTTTCAAAGTATTGCTTAAATGATGCCTGGGACTTATTTGTAAAATCCCAGCTCAATAAAGTTATAGGGCAAGAGAGTGAGTGCACCCAGCAAGTTGCAATCCCAAAGCGTGCGCCAACACATTACTTTGGTGCAAGTAGCTCAGTGCTGGATTATATTCTGCTGTCTTGTGAGTTTGATGCAGGCTACCATGATAGCTTTTATGAAGTTAGCGATTACCATACCTACGACCGTCATTTGATCAACTCAGTATTTGAACGAGATGACCAAAGCACTGATCATGCAGTGGTGTTAGTGACATTGCAGTTGAGAAGTTAGTCTTAACTGCAAGTAATCTTATAACCGAGAAACGAAAGACTCAGCCACTTTCATAGTGTAACTTTAGATCTTGCGGCTTTCATTTTTTCTATCATTTTTTGCTAAATAATAGCCAATCAAAATACCAGCGACTGCGCCAAATAGGTGGCTTTCAAACGAAATATACAGCCCTTTAGGTAGTACGCCCCATATTAAACTGCTGTATAACACAATCACAATAATGCTTATAGCAATTGCCTTTAATGAGCGATGAATGATGCCATAACTAATTAAAAAGCCCCACAAGCCATATACCACGCCACTTAAACCAACGTGAATATTTGCGCGGCCAAATAACCACACTAATAAGCCGCCGACAAGAGCGGTAAATATAAATACCCCCCAAAAACGTTTTATACTGTATTGGCATACCAGCCAGGCGAGTACAGAAAATGGAATTAAGTTACTGATCAAATGCGCCCAGCCACCATGCAAAAAAGGCGCTAATATTAAACCGCTCAAGCCTGATATATTTCGTGGGTAAATCCCTAAGGAATTTAAGTTAATGCCGGGTAGGGTGTTTACCAGTTGTAAAAAGGTACAAAGCGCGACAATGCTTAAAATAGCAAAACGTTTGCTGACAAAGGGAGGGAGTTTTAATTTATGTTTTTGAGTTATCATACATCAGCTTAATTAAAATACATGCAGTGAGTATCATAGTTGAAAAGCCTTGCTGCAATCAACAAGGCTTGGGTATGTAAATTTAAATCGATTGCCCTAGTTTAGCAAGTAGCTTTTGTGCAGCAAGTTCCGAGCTTGTAGGGTTTTGCCCCGTTATAAGCAAACCGTCTTCAAGGGCAAGTTCACCCCAATCATCGGTTTTTTGGTATTGGCCGCCGTGTTTGATCAGTACGTCTTCTACAAGCAATGGTACAACGTTTGTAAGTTGTACCGCTTCTTCTTCAGAGTTACTAAAGCCGGTGACTTTTTTATCAAATACAATTGAAGTACCATCGCTATTTTTAGCATTAATCAACACTGCGCTGGCGTGGCAGACTGCACCAACAGGCTTGTTGTTCTTAATAAAGTCCTCAATCAATGAAATTGAATCTGAGTTATCAACTAAATCCCATAAAGGACCATGACCGCCAGGGTAAAATACGCCATCAAAGTCGCTTGCATTAACTTCGCTTAGCGGCTGCGTGTTAGCCATTAATGTTTGCGCTGGTTTGTCGTTATCAAAGCGCTCAGTCGCTTTTGTTGCGGCGTCAGGTGCTGCGCTATTTGGATCAACTGGTGGTTGGCCACCTTTTACTGATGCAAGCGTCACATCTGCACCAGCATCAATAAATGCATAGTAAGGGGCGGCAAACTCTTCAACCCAAAAGCCTGTTTTATGGCCTGTGTCACCTAGTTCATCATGAGAGGTTAATACCATTAAAATCTTTTTAGCTGTCATTACTGTTCCTTAATTTCTAAACGATTAATTACACTATAGGGCTTTTAATAGAATCTAACAACGCAGATAAATTTAACTACATTGGTTTAATTATTGATACAATTAGTTGTGAATTTGTTGAGGTAAGTATGAAAGTATCATTTGAACAGCTTAAAAGTATGGTGGTGTTTGCGCAGATTGTTGAACAAGGCAGCCTAACCGCAGCAGCAAAGCAATTGGGTTTATCGCGCGCTGTAGTGAGCTATCATCTAAAAAAACTCGAAAAGCAACTGCATGTTACTTTATTAAACCGTTCAACGCGCACCATGACGCTGACAGAAGCCGGAAGCCAGTATTATCAACGTTGTCGATTAATTGCCGAACATGCTGAGGCCGCTAACCTGCAAATAGAAAATATTAAAAATGAACCTGAAGGACTCATTAAACTCAGTTGTCCGGTTAACGTCGGGCTTGAGCTAATAGTGCCGGCGCTAAATGAGTTTAAAGTTATTTACCCTAAAATAGATATTGATTTAGCGCTAACGGACGAAGTCGTTGATATTATCAAGCAAGGTGTTGATTTAGCTATTCGTGGAGTCGCACTTGATGATTCGAGCTTACAAGCCACTAAGCTTGCTACACTCAAAACTTGCTTATGTGGCTCGGTTGAATACTTTAACCGTGCAGGAAAACCAACAATACCAGCTGAACTTGCAAAGCATCAATGGGTTATTTATCAGCGCAGTAGCCGAGCGTTGACTATTAATAAAGACCATAAAAGCTATAGCGTCGACCTTAAAGGCTCTATTAGTACCAATAATGCAGCTGCACGCACTGCTTTTGTCGAAGCGGGTCACGGCATAGCAAAAGTACCACTTTACGATGCTTGGCCAAAAGTACAAAACGGTAAGCTGGCTATAATATTAGCTGATTATCAAACCCCAGATATTGAGTTATATGGAGTCTTTCCGCCAGGTGCAGCAGGTAGCAAAAAACTCCGCGTATTGATTGATTTCCTTAAAGCCTATTTTGCTAAGCAATTAGTCAGCACTAGGCTTTAAAGCGTTCGAGAAAATAACGCCACTGCTTGCTGATACATAGAAATTGCCAGGGCGGGGTCGTAACGTTCGCCTTCGTCACGCATAAAGGCATGCTGCGCATTAACTTCTTGCCATTGGTAGTTAATGCCCGTTGTGACTGCTTTTTGATAGATTTTAGCGCGGCCTTCTTTTGGTACATGGGGGTCTTGTTTACCCCAAACAAAGTGAATTTCACCTTGGATATCGGCCATACGTTCGAATGAGTTATTGTCAGTTCCCGCGGGTAAACTGTCACTATGAATATCAGTGGCGTAGAGGCAAAATGCGGCTTTAATTGCTGGATTTAGTGCGGCTCTGTAAGCTAAATGCCCACCAATACATACGCCCATTACACCCACTGAGCCAGTACAATAGTTTTGTGTTTGTGCGAAATCGATTAACGCTTGGGTGTCACTGTCATGGGATTCAAGTGGCTTTGCCCATTTATCCGCGTTGCCTTTGTCTTTACCTTCATCGTCGTAAGCAAGCACAGTTCCGATAGGGTTTAACTCATGAAACACTTCAGGTACGAACACTACAAAACCGTGACCGGCTAAAATCGTAGCGCTGCGTGCAATGGGGGCGGTTTGCTGGAAAATTTCAGAGTAAAAAATTATAGCCGGGAACTGGCCGTCTGCTTGAGGACGATAAACACTGGTACGCATAGTACCCGTTGCTGTTTCGATATCATGGCTTTGGTGCTGAATAATCATAATGCGCCTTTAGAGGAAAAATTAGCTTATCATAGCAAAGCATTACGTATTACTCACTGTTTGGCATATTCATGCAACTGGCGTAATAACTTACCGTTGCAGGCCAGTCTGAGAATATCGCCATTACCCCCACATCTTTTGCTAGTACATCAACCACCGCCATCATATCACCGTCGTTATTTATCACATCAGCGATTGATTGGTAATAATAACCGCCGCCATTATTAAGTGGCCCAGAACGTTCAAGGCTCCACGTAATCAGCTCTAGCCCGGCTTCTTTAGCAGCAAGTGCGTATTTTGATGGTATGATTTTTTGATTGTCATCAACAGCTAATAGCATCCAAATTGGTGGCGCAAGAATACGTACGCCGTCAGCATAAAGCTCTGCCATACTCGGTTGCCAGGTCTTGGGGTTATTAGGAACAATATTCGCTGTTTCGTCGCGACCGTCTAAATATACGCTGTTATTTGCAAACTCTGGATTGTTTTCGATCCAATATTTTACGTCATCAAGATTAAATGATTGCGGGAAAACGTGCTCACTCGGCACGTTTTGTTCTGAGTATTCATTTAGCATCTTCTGTGCATAATGTGCTTGAGTAAAGCCATTAAACGGCATGGTTACTTGTGGTGATTTAAGCTCAGGGGTCATTTTTACACCCAGCTGTTTGAATAGGGTAATGCTTTGCTTATGGCTCATTAATGTGCCATTGCTTGCGTATAAATCTGTACGCCAACTGGGCGTACCATTTAAATATTCAGCGACTGTGGTTGCTTGGTTATTCGCGCCGTCCATTTTACCTTTTAACGTTAAAAATTCAGCCAGAGTAATATCACTGGTGCAGCATTTTGCTTGAGCGGGTTGGCCGTTTTTGGTAGGGCTGAATGGCACGGTGCATTTTGCTCCAAGTTCAGGTACGGCTAAAATATTGGTGGTGGTATGTAAATCACATTGCGAATGTCGACAAACCAACTCTTTGTCTTTCGTAAAGGCTACATCGCACTCCAAAACACCTGCGCCCATTCGCGCTGCTGCAATATAGGATTCTTTTGTGTGTTCAGGGTATTGCATGGGGGCACCGCGGTGAGCCACCGAAAAGTCAGTACGATAAAAAGGCCCCTCGCTGCATGCTTGTAGTTGTGTTTTAAGGGCGCTTTGTTGCATGCTGTTGATTAGGTAATAAGGCCGCGTACCTACTTGAGTGTTGGTACTTTTTGGCGTTTGGCTACAGGCGCTCAGCAATATGATAAATAACGTACAAACTAATAACTTCATAAATAACCCACAGCCAAGTCTCATTATTCTAGTTTACGGTTCATTTATGGCATTTCTATTAAAATACTTATTTAATAACAGCGCCAGTAAAATAATAGCTCCGCCAACACTGAGTTTTAAAAGGTCGGCATCACGATTCCAAATCATTACATTGACTAAAATACCCGCAGGGATCAGTAAGTTGTTCATTACGGCAAGTCCGCCGACATTGACAAGTGTGGC
Organism: Pseudoalteromonas sp. AOP7-A1-14; assembly: GCF_052376275.1. NCBI lineage: Bacteria > Pseudomonadati > Pseudomonadota > Gammaproteobacteria > Alteromonadales > Pseudoalteromonadaceae > Pseudoalteromonas > Pseudoalteromonas sp. AOP7-A1-14. The sequence continues at coordinate 22,661 of NZ_JBQSVO010000050.1, forward strand.
GCCTTTATTCCAGGCAAAATAACCCAGTCCTGATGCAACAGTGCCAAGGTAAACTAAAACTCCCCATTGTGTAAGCGTATTTGGCAACTTGTTTGTATTACCAAATAGCGTAAAACAAATACTTGCAACAATTAGCGCACCGATAAAAAACCAGCCAAACACGGCTTTTTGGGGAATTGCGCTATTACTCATTAAGCGCTTATAAGCGACTTGCCCAATAGCAAAACATAGGTTGGCGGCTTGTACTAGCAAAAAACCAAAAATAAAGTTTTCATCTACTCCTTCATATCGAATGGCGATAGCACCAACAATAGCGAGTAGTGCAACAAATAAAAACTGTGGGTTAAAACGTCGTTCAAGCGCATCATTTAAAAGAGCAATGTATAGCGGCGTCATTACTGTAAATAACAGTACTTCAGGCACGCTTAGGTATAAAAATGAGTGATAGTAAAAGCTATACATAACGCCAAGCTGCACTGCGCCAATCAGCATGAGTTTAATAATAATAGCTTTGGGAATATGTTTTAATTTTAAAAATGGTAAAAATACCAGTGTCGCCAGTGCTACGCGAATTAATACGCTAAACCAGGCATCAACTTGCCCAGCTAAATACACGCCAATTAAACTAAACGAAAAAGCCCAAAGCAGGGTAACTGAAAAAAGATAGGTCATTATAATTTTAATACTTCTAAATATTTTTAATAAAAGCTGACTATATACCCTAAGCACCTCAAGATGCGAGTTCAGTTAGAATTAAAAGCGATTTAAGCAAGGCGTTGATTGCAAAAAATAGTTATTCCTTTGTTAAAATAACAAATTGGAGAAGGCCATATAGATATAGAATGAAGACCAATGGGGATGGTCTTCATTAACTGATAATTCAATTATTTCTAAAGTCACTTACTACATCGTTTGAGTGTTCAAGTAGCTTACGACCTTGGCGGCTTGATTGTGTGAGCGCGATAAATAAAATATCAATTACAAAATCCTGCGCTGTGCGGGCTAAAATAGACGACAACCGAACTGACTCTTCTTCAGCGACTGAATAAAGCCTTACATCTGCTTGATCGGCAATAGGACTATTACCAAACTTAGTTACAGAAATAACATGGCAGTCATTTTCTTTCGCTTGCTTCACAACTTCAGCAATCTCTCGAGTAACCCCTGACTCACTAATTGCGATAACTAAATCCCCCTTGCTGAAGGTTGACACGTAAGCAAGTTGTGCGTGACCATCAGGCTCTGCCACTGCGGGCATGCCAAGCTTTTGCAGCTTATAAGAGAAATCTTTCGATACAAGTGCAGAGCCACCTAGGCCGCATATAAGTACGCGTTTTGATGCTTTTAATAAACTTACTGCCTGTTCAATAGCAGGGGCTTCATTCAAGTTTTTGGTTTCAGTGAGTACGGCTAATTTGCTGCTTAATAGTTTTTCAGCTATCTGTTCTAATGAGTCACTTAAAGTGATTTTACCATGTAATTTTGGTTCTGTGGTTTCATTATTAAGTGCGTCAATTACGGCAAGTTTAAAGGTTGGAAAACCTTTATAGCCAAGCTTTTGAGAAAATTTAACTACGCTCGATTGGCTCACGCCGACAACCTTTGCAAGTTCTACTGAAGATAAGTTTCTAATAGCGTTAGCAGAGTTTAATGTGAAATCTGCTAGTTTAGCCTCGCTACTTGAAAGTGATTGGCGTAAGGCTTTTATTTTGACAAATGTAGACATATTACTCGCTTATTTATGTAATTTTGATATTTATATCATTATTCCAAATGGCTTTATACCGATATTAGGTTCTTCTTCGTTTTTAAAGTCTACCTGTCTGATAGTTAAGTAAATTACTTTTTTTATTTGTAGGAATAGTTATTTAAGAC
>NZ_JBQSVO010000051.1:0-24491 GCF_052376275.1 Pseudoalteromonas sp. AOP7-A1-14
TCTGTCCCAAAGGACATGCTCAATGAATTCTGAATTTATTTAATATCTGTCGATATTGAATTGACTGTGCTGAATAAATAAATTTATTCTGTTGGTCACTCAGCTTTAATTGAGACTCTAAATTTTTTGCCTTACTTAGCGAACTAAGCTCGGCTGTTAGAACTCAATCTGTACGAGTGCCCACACAGATGATTGCTTTATATTGTTAAAGAACGTTGCGACGCTGTCGCTAAGGGTGCGTATAATACATCCTTATTATTTCGAGTCAACACTTAGCTTAAAATATATTTTTCACTACTTTAAATTAAGCTTTATTTAACTCCCTGATTAGCTTTAGCCTCGCTATGCGTTGCGCTCTGCCGTCTCAGTGGGGTCGCATTATAGGGAGATCCAAAAACAGATCAAGCGTTTTTTTTAAAGTTTTAACTGTTCGCTTAAAAACCATTCAAAAGCCATGCAAAACCAGCTCTTGTGAATACATTTTGAGCAGTTATTCATACAATTTAAAGATTTTCACACAAATGTCATTGCTATGTTCATTTAACGCGTTAAGATAACAAGTTCACCATGTTAAATTAATGTTTATTTCCTGTTTATTGGTAGCTCAAAATGAAATTACCCGATCAAAAGTCTTTTATCTTTTCAATTATTATTGCTGTTCTTGGTTTTGTTATAGTTAAGTTCGCACTTTCAAGCTTACAATTAGACCCTGCATTGTTATTTGCAGTTGGTTTATTAATTGGGGGGTTGATAATTGCGGCAATGCCATCAAGCGGTGTTGAAGAAGCCGAAGTAAAAACAAAAACTCTTTATGTAGGCAACCTTCCTTATCGTGCAAATGAAGGCGTAGTACGTGCATTATTTGAAGAACAAGGCAAAGTATTCAATGTTCGTTTATTAAAGGATAAGAATACAGGCAAACGCCGTGGCTTTGGCTTTGTTGAAATGTCTGAAGCTGATGCTGACAGTGCTATTGCTAAGCTAAACGATAGCGAATTCCAGCAGCGCACATTGAAAGTACGTGAAGCAAAACAAAAACAAGAAGGTAGTACTAACTCTTTTCGTACAGAGTCAGATCAACCTGATTAATGTCACTACCTAGTAGTTGATTATTGAAAGTCGAAGCCGTTGCATAACATTGCAGCGGCTTTTTATTGCCCGCAATTGCACTTTTTACCTGTTCTTTTTGAATACTCATCACCCTTTTTGCAATTGCGCTCCCTGAATCAATAGTGCCAATTCGTCCCTGATAAAATGAGCTTATTGCCGTTGCGAGTATGGGAAAGTGCGTACAGCCTAATACTAATATATCTACTCTTGGATCGATGGCTAATGCTTGCAATTCATTGCTTAACGCTACTTGATCGATATTCTGCTTATAAAAACTCTGCTCAGCTAATGCCACCAACCTAACACTACTATATAAATGCACAGTTGTTGACGCGCTATGAGTAGTAATTAACTTTTTGGTGTAATCACTAACAATCGTGGCTGGGGTTGCTAATAAAGCTATATGATGAGTCGTTGATAGCTCTGCTGCGGGCTTTATAGCCGGCACAACACCAACAATGGGAATGGTAGTAAACTGGCGGAGCACATCAAGTGCCGATGTTGATGCGGTATTACAGGCAATAACCAGTATATCAACCGCTAGATTACGTTGCTCGATAAATTCAACCAGAGCACATAACCGTTTAATTATAGTTTGCTTTCCTTGTTCACCGTAAGGAAGCAACGCGTTATCCATAAAGTAGCTATAATTGGCATTAGGTAAATGTTGTTGAATATGCTCAAAAACGGTTGTACCACCAATTCCTGAATCGAACACCATGATATGAGATGACAAACTGTTTGCTCCAGCTTAATTTATCACTCGCAGTTTGCCACGCAAAGATAGGAAAATAAAGTTTAGCTCGCCATTCACTGATATGCTGAACGCCACCTCAGTTGATAGCACCGATTCGCGGGAAAACTTTCGTTATCACTATTTTGCTGGTAACTACCAACCGACTTTGCGTATAAGCGTCAGCAAAGCTGATACTCACTTCATCACCTTCTGCGGTAGTAAACTTATACTAAGAATTATTTCTTAAACTTAAATATTGCGCTGCTGCCAATATATTAACTGCAACGGGCTTTGGATTTTTCGATGCCTTGATCTATGTCAGTATTTAATACTCCTGTACCGTTTAACTCTTCATAGACACCATAGGCTTTAGCTTTACGCACCGCGCTACCAACAAAGTCGAGTACGTTTTTTATGATCTCCTAAAAATTAAACAGCGCCTTATCTTTTTTATCCTATGCTACCGGTAAACCCAGCGCTTATGCGACTTTGTCATCAAGTACTTTTTCAGCAAACTCTTTACCACGTTGCTGATAGCTGTATTGTGGAGATTGTATGGTCGACTGTTGTAGCGAGCCTTTATTGCTATTTTTAATAAGGTTGTTGTTCGACATAAAGCCAAAGTTACCAATTTTCATAATCCGACTCCTGCCTTTGCATACTATACTATCGACCATTCTCAGCCTTTCTGTAGGATCATGTTCAAAAAAAGCACGACTTAAATTTCATCAAAACTAGACAAATAATCCCTGCCCCCTACAATAGCGCGGATATTTAGCACAATGAATAAGGTAAAGTGAATGGCGGTTATAAAGATTGATACAACACAATACGATGCACAGTTAAATGAAAAACAACAACGCATTACTGCACAATTTAAACGCTTTGGTGTTGCACAGTTAGAAGTATTTGGCTCAGCACCTATTCACTACCGTCAACGTGCCGAATTTAGAGTGTGGCATGACGGCGACGACTTATTCCACATTATGTTTGATCAAGCCACTAAAGAAAAAATTAGAGTCGACACCTTTGATCCAGCAGCACCAATAATTGGTGAGGTAATGGCAGAGATGATCAGCAACTTAAAAGGCAATGAAGTATTGCGCCGTAAGTTATTTCAAATAGATTACTTATCAACTCTTAGCGGCGAAATTTTAGTGAGCTTACTTTATCACAAGCCATTAGATGAACAGTGGAAAGCTGAAATACAAGCCTTAAAATCTAAACTCAGTGCTAAATATAAAATAGACTTTATTGGTCGTGCCCGAAAACAAAAAGAAGTGTTAGGTGTTGATTTTGTCACTGAGCGTTTGACGGTGAATGGCCAGAAACTTATTTTTCAGCAAGTTGAAAATAGCTTTACGCAGCCAAACGCTCAGGTAAATATAGATATGCTTGAGTGGGCACAAGACTTATGCAAGCCCCTAAACAATGACTTGCTTGAGCTTTACTGTGGTAACGGTAATTTCTCTATCGCGCTGGCAGGTTCATTTAATAAAGTGTTAGCGACTGAAATTTCTAAATCATCAGTGTATTCAGCGCAGTATAATATCGCTAAAAATAATGTCACTAATTTAGATATTGTACGTATGTCGAGCGAAGAGTTCACGCAAGCAATGAATGGCGAGCGTACATTTTCACGCTTAGAAGGTATTGATTTAAAAAGTTACGATTGCCAAACCATTTTGGTTGATCCACCGCGCGCAGGTATGGATACATTAACATGTGATTTAGTGGCTAACTATGAAAACATTATTTATATTTCGTGTAACCCTGAGACTTTAGAGCGTGACCTTGATCACTTATGTCAAACCCACGAAGTAAAACGTTTTGCAATTTTTGACCAGTTCCCATACACCCACCACATTGAATCAGGCGTGTTTTTACAAAAAAAGTAACTGCCTTACGGTTTTCAAGCCAGCGCTTTTAATAGCACTGGCATTTACGCTTCACTAAATACCTTGACGCCGTTCTTTTCTAGTAATGCAGCCGTTAAGCCGAGCCCTGCGATTTTAACTCCAGAATGGGTGTCATCGTAAATAGTATTCCTCCCGCAAGATGGGCTCGACTCTTTAATAGAGCGAACCGAATATCATGCTGCCGGCAAAGCCGTAATGCCTTTTCAGCACCTAACTTAAATTCAATAGTCACATTATCACCAATATTCGTAATAACTTTATCATTGATGATTTCTGCGGGCTCTCTAGGGGTTGGCAAACCACCAGCAACCTCAGGACAAAACGACACTATGCGGCCTTGCTGTTGTCATGTTGTTATTTGCGGATGGCTAAGCTTTTGCCCTGTTGCATCATAGCGAACTAGTGCACCTAGTAAGCAACTTGAAATCAGTATTTTTTCCATATATTGACACCAACAAAAAAGCTCCGCGTACGGAGCTTTTCAAAAAATATGATTTTGAATTTACTTAGCAGCTAAATAGTTTATTAACTTACTAATGTCTTCTGGTTCAGTAACACCAGACTCACGGCCTAGGTTGAGCTTGTACTTACCGTTTACAATAAAAGTCGGTACACCGCGCAGTGCACCTTTATCTTGATAGTACTCTTGGTCGCGTTTCATTTTGGAGCTCATAGTGCGCACTGAAAAACTTTTGTAAAGCTTATCAAACTTATCGCCATCAACACCTTGTGCTACAAATACGTCTTTTACATCTGCTAGTTCATTAAATTTAGCGCGCTTACCATGAACATGATTAAACATCGCGGCAATAATGGCATCTTTTTCAGGTAATACTTTCGCAGTTGCTAGCGCTTGAGAAATCATTTGCTGATTTTCTTCATTACGTACACCGACGAAATCAACATGGCTCTTTTTAAAGTCAATATTTTTATCGAGCTTTGGTTTCACATCAGCAAGCAGTGCTTCATAGTTATTACACGCCGGGCAATAAAAAGAGAAAAACTCTTTTATCTCAGGTGTTTTGCTGGCACGCTCAGAAATAACATCGTAGTGCACACCTTCTTCATAAGTGGCAGCTGCTACATTACCCGCAAGGGGTAATATTAATGCTAACAACCCAGCTTTAATTAATTTGATCATTATCGATTAACTCCAAAAATTATTGCTTTAATAGCTTATTGTTGTAATAAAAAGGCGACTAACTCATCAAGCTGCTCTTGGTTTTTGATGGTATTGATATTAATTTTGTATTTATCGTTAACGATAAACGTAGGTACACCCGTTAAAGCGCCCATTTCAGAAAACTTATCTTGTTTATCTTGCATTGCTTTTTCGGCACTGATAACTGGCATGCTAGCAATTGCAGCATCAAAGTCAGCATTACTAATACCATTAGTTGCAAGTAATGCTTTTACATCTTTAATATTTTGTAATGGCTCGCCCTGTACATGAATGCTTTTGAATATATGGTCGGTTACTTGCTCTTCCTTACCGTGTTGTTTTGCGATTAAATAAGCATAACTTAGGTTACTTTGCACTTGTGGCGATAACCCACCTAAAAAGTTGACGTGATTTTTAATAAACTCAGCACCTTCTGGCAAATTTTTTGCTATTGCTTTAGCAACCGGTTCAAAATTAAAGCAATGTGGGCAATAAAACGAGAAGAATTCGGTAACCTGCGCGTTTTTACTTTTTTCTATATCAAGTACATCGTATTGTTCGCCGGCATTAAAATCAGCAGACATCGCTGCAAAGGGTAAACATAGAAGCAGTAAACTTAGTTTTAATTTTTTAAGCATGAAACTCTCTTGATTCTTTATTGTATAAAAATGTTATGGCAATAACTTTAGCGGCGGCTCTTGTAGGGCCGATAATTGCTCTTTCAGCGCTAAAATCTGTTGCTCCCAGTATTTGTCATCAGCAAACCATGAAAAGCTCCGCACAAATGCAGGATCATCCCAACGCTTTGCTAACCACCCCATATAATGGATCATACGCATTGCTCTAAGTGGCTCTATTAATTTAAGCTGTGAGTGATCAAAATCACAAAACTCTTCATAAGCGCCTACTAAGGTGTCTAACTGTAACAGTTGATTCGCACGATCGCCACTGAGCATCATCCATAAATCTTGAATAGCGGGTCCCTGACGACTATCGTCTAAATCAACAAACATTAACTTATTACCTGCCCACAATATGTTGCCAGCATGGCAGTCCCCGTGTAAACGCATACTGTTAGCTTGGTAATATTGCGCTTTTGTTTTAGCTATTACCATATCTAAAATAGTATAAAATGCAGTTGCTAAACCCGGTGATACTAAATTACTGTCTTGTAACTGAACTTTCGCTTTATCTAAAAACTCTTCACAACATATGACCGGACGATGGCTAAAATCTTTCGTTTTAGCGGCTTGATGCATACGACCAATTAAACGCCCTAACATTTCTAACTGATCTAAGTTATCCATTTCAAAAATACGACCACCAACACTTGGAAACAAAGTAAACAAGTAACCCTGGTGCTCAAATAGGCTTTTTCCGTCAATTTTCAACGGTGCAACCACAGGTACCTCATCATCAGCGAGTTCAAAAGCAAAAGCATGCTCTTCTTCTATTTGGGCTTGGCTCCAGCGCTCTGGACGATAAAATTTAACTACATAACGTTTATCGTCATCAGCTTTAAATTGATAAACCCGATTTTCATAACTGTTCAGTGCTAATAAACCTGACTCAGCATAAATACCTACGCCTTCAATTGCGTCTAAGATCAAATCTGGCGTTAGGTCAACAAAACTAAATTTACTCATAACTCTCATCAATATAAAAAAGCGGAAAAATTTCCGCTTTTTATTTCTTAACTGTAGTGTATCTAACTACCGCGCTTTAAAAAAGTTACTCGACTGCGAAACTGTTGAACTGGGGTCATCAACTGGTGATAACACAAAATTAAACTCCGTCATTGGTCTTTTCAAATCATACGGATCCATGACTAGAGAAAGTGGCACGTTATACGACTCCCCTGCACCCACGGTGAAGCGTTTTTTACCAATGTAGTTAAAGTTTTCAAGTCCTTCTACCTTCACGGTAAATGCTTGCTCATTTTGGGCTTTGTTAATCACTTTAAGAGTATAAGTGTTTTCAACCAAGCCATTAAAGTCAACACGATATAATTGATTTCTGTCGCGAATAATATCCAAACTCATAGGCTGGCGCATCACGATATTTGCTATTAAGGCCATACTTAAAACTAATAAAATAACTATGTAACCTATAATTTTTGGTCGTAATGGGTTGGTTTTATTTTCTGGTGTTTCTAAGTTACGCTCAGTGGTATAGGAGATTAACCCGCGAGGGTAATTCATTTTATCCATCACACCATCACATGCATCTATACAAGCACCACAGTTAATACATTCAGCTTGCAAGCCATTACGGATATCAATCCCTGTTGGGCAAACCTGTACGCACAGGTTACAGTCAATGCAATCGCCTAACTCTAGCTCATTGCGATCTTGTTTTCGGCTACGAGGGCCGCGGCTCTCGCCACGCTTTTCATCGTAGCTTACGGTGAAAGTATCTTTATCAAACATTGCTGATTGGAATCGAGAATAAGGGCAAATATGCAAACACATGATTTCACGCATCCACCCCGCATTACCGTAAGTACACACCGCAAAAAACAAAATACAGCCATACGAATATACGCCAGCCTGAAGTAAAAATAGATCAGGGAGTAATTCACGAATAGGCGTAAAGTAGCCCACAAAGCTAAATCCGGTATACAATGAGAATAACCACCAGCTGCTATGCTTAGCCGTTTTTCGCCAAAATTTATCAAAGTTCATCGGCCGTTGGTCAAGCTTTTTACGCTGATTAGCTGTGCCTTCAAACTTTTCTTCAAACCAAATAAAAATAAAGGTCCACACCGTCTGTGGACAGGTGTAACCACACCATACTCGGCCATAAAAGGTGGTCACTAAAAACAAGGCAAACGCAGAAAGCATTAAAATAAACGCTAGAATAGTAAAGTCTTGTGGCCATAAAGTTAAACCAAAGATATTGTATTTTTGGCCAATTAGATCAAATAGCACGGCTTGCTGGCCGTTAAAATTAATCCACGGTAGTAACATAAACGCCAACATACCGAGAAAGCCAATACGCTGCCTCAGTAATTGATGCAGACCACTTACTGCGCGCACATAAATACGGTTACGCGGATTAAACTGGTCATTTTGTGAATTCAGATCCGGTTTTTGGATCTTTACCTCACTAGGAATATTCTTTACTTTTATCTGCTTACCCATCGAAGTCCCTCAACGCCGCTTGGAGAATAAAATTTAATGATTTTTCGTTTTATTATTTAACTGTTAACTAAAAATAGAGCAAAACTGACGCTACAGCGAGTAAACGTTCAGAGATTTCTGAAAAATCTAATCATTGCTACTGATTATACCAACTCTAATTAAAAAAAGTGTAAGTTGATTAACATTAATTTATTCCGTGCTTGCTTTTAAAAGCTGCATTTTATTACACTAGTTGATATAACATACCCGCTAAGATCAAAGTTAACTCTTTTATGAAGCTATTTATTATATTAGTACTGGTAGTACTGACATTATTTACAATCGATCACCCAATAATCAAAGAGCCCAGAGACAAGCTCCTTGGTGAAGGAGTCGATGTACTTAATAAAGCTAGCAAAATAAACCGAAGCCTTGGCGCAAATAGAGCAAAAAGCAAAATTAAATCAGCGCTAACGCTTTCTGAATCTGAGTTAGAGTACTTAGAACAAACTATGAGTAGCGATGAAAAATTACAAGTATTCCATAACCGCTATTGCCTAAGTAAAGACTTAAACATGTATTTTTATGATGACCGATTAAATACGGTATGCAGTATTGTTAATGAATCACTAGCAAAAATGCGAGGGAAGTAATGGATTTTTCAGCATTAACGAAAAAAAGTGCCGAGTCATTTAATCAGCAAAAGAATATCTTAAAGCAATTAGCGAAAGGCAAAACGGTAAAGTGTCCGCATTGCCAGCAAGTACTAAAGTTAGATTTAAAAACAGAGCAACAAAGTCAAGGCGTGGCCAAGTGTGCTAAAGGGTGCACTGAAATACAACTCGATCTTGCTTAAAACTTGTTTAACTAAGTGGGACGGCTATTTAGTCCCACCCTTCATCTTCTTCATATAAACCACTTTCTACAGTGACAATTTCAATCAACTCTGCAAAACCAAGAGAAAAGTCGCCCATTAGCTCATACTGTTGTTGGCTTAAATTAGTGTGTGAGATTTGATTTTGTAAGGCTATTTGACTCCGCTGCTCTACTGTTAAAGCAAAAAAGCTCAAACTCGCAAAAGCACTTTGAAGCGCTTCTTTTAGCTCTGTATTTAACTGTAAGCAACGCATTAGTTTTTCAACGTACGGTGTAGCACCTTTAGCAAACCCCTTGCACCAGTGATTTAAGTTTACAGGTTCAGAACCCAAGCTATAAGGGAGCTTAAAGCCGGTCTCAAACACTTGCTCACTAATTTTGTGGTATAACGCCATAAACGAAAACAGTATGTCTTCGGGTAGCTTGCCATCAATACTAGGAATGACTTCCTCTAACCATTGGTGAACATCTAAAGGTTCAGGAGCACAAATAACAGCAAACAAATAACCTTGGCATTCGGCAAGTGACATGGCGTTATCTTGGCCAGTTAAAAAGGCGCTTAATTGCGCCTCTTGTTGCGGGGTAGACTCGGGAATATGCATAAGAAAGTAACTAACCTTAGTAAAAAACCTAAATTTAGAATAATCAATATTTTAAAAAAATTTAGGTTAACTCGTTTTAAAAATTAAGTGGGTAACGACCTTGATTATCCGCACGACCTAAAAACTTAGCAGCATCATGCACTTCTTTTGGCAATGAAGCCTCAGGTTTAATATAACCGGCTACTTTAAAATCATAGTTTGCTCTAAGTGTGGCATCGGCTTCAATGCCTAAGCGATTATCAGGATCCACTAACACCGCCACATCACCTGATTTACAACTTAGATTACCGCTCAGCGGTCCGATACTAAACCAGCCAGATAACCCCTGTACATCTATGTTTGGGCTAGCGATTTCGCCTTTTAACGTTTCGCAGTAAGGTTGCCCTGAACTGTATTCGTCTAAATCAATAATAACTCGGCCTTTAGCGTTAACCGGCAAGGGCAACTGTAAACGCGGCATAGCATGCTCAACAGTCATTCTTAACGCAACATTCTTAAGCGTAATGGCTTGATTAAATAAGCCATAGCTAAAGTCACCATGGCCCGAGATATCATTTAGTTGACGTGCATTTCCAAATTTAATATCCCCTTTAAATTTACCTAAAAATAATGCCCATCCAGAAATATCCCAATTAATACTATTAATTCCTTCTTCGCTTTGAAAACGTAATTGACTTAGGTGACCTTGCCACACACTGCCAGTTAGCTTACCAAGCTCTATGCCTTTTGGTAAGTAAGGGCTGGCTAAATTAATAGCCACAGCCGCGGGCATTTTGATTACTGCAAAAACAATAAAACAAACAACAAAAATAACACTGAGTGTGATGATTTTTTTCATTACTTACTTCTCTAATACTAGGCGGCTAACGCGAACATAGCCTGATTTATCATCGCGACTGAGATCTAAGTTTTCAATAAGTACACCTTGCTTATTTACCAGCTCATCAAGCCATTCAATAAGTTGGTTAAACGGCACACTATCAATAGTTAACCTGAGAGAGTTATCACTGGGTTGCATTTTGCTTATCGCAATATTATAACGGCCTCGGGTGGCATTAACTATTTGACTTAAATTACGACTATTTGTGATAGTGCCGCCACTTGAGGATTTTATTTTAGCAATACTGGCATCAACCCAAGTTAGCAACTCTTGCTGTTTGATTTGATCTTCTTTAGCCTCGTCAATAGCATTATTAAGCGGCCTGAATATACCCATAACTAATACAAAAATAACAAAAATAATCCCGGCAACCATAACAAGTTGCTGCTCTTGATCTTTTAGCGAACGCCAGTAGGCAATTATTTGCTTTTTCATACTGCACCTCGCAATCTAATTTCGCCAACCACAAAGTCACCATCATTATTTAATGACCCCTGATCCACACTTAAACCACGTTGCTCTAATATGGCTTTAACTTTACCAAAGGTTTGAAAGTCTTTACCACGAGCACGAATACGCAACTCATTACGGCGCTGGTCATAGCGTAAGGTTTCAGGAGTAAACTCTGTTACTTGATTAAATACGGTTACAAGCTCATTAGTCAGCTCTAAAAAACCAGTGCGATTTCCGCCATCAAGTTTATCGAGCTCACCGTTAATTTGGCTTTTAATTAAATGCGGGCGTACCACTTTATTTGGAAAAGCATTTTTATAACGTTCAACTACCTGCTCTTTAGCTGCGCCGACTTCACTACTTAGTTGATGTAACTCAAGCGTTTTAACTAATACAGATGCAACCAATGCAACACTTGCAGCAATAGCTGCCCCCTTCCAATAGCCCCACCATAGTGCCGTTTTCTTTTTCAGCTGGTACTGGCCTTGGCGTAAGTTAAACTTTACCTCAGGTAATTGCCTAGCAAATAACGCTAAAGGTAAATCGTAGGCTTGTGTTTGCGCGATTAAATTAACTGACTCAGGAAACTGTAATGCAGGGCTGTAATGCGCCACATCAGGATTACCAAGAGCGGTTAGAAAGTCATTTAACCACAACGGTTCGACAATACTAATGCGCCAATCACCTTGTTTACACAGCCACTGGTTATTAAGCTCAATAACACTAAGCGCCTGCTCATTTGGGGTTGGAAGTAATAGTGCATCGGGTAAAATTTTATACGTGACAATATCATGCTCATTAAAAGCGGCCAGCCAGCCTTCAAACCACTTCCTGTCAGTTATAGCTACATTTATTGCATGCTTATCATCAATGAGTGTTGACGCACCAGTGGCAATAAATAAGTCATCAATATCACAAGCAATATCTTCTTCAAGCATGTATGGTAATGCTTGCTCAAGCTTTCTATTCCACTTTGTAGGTAAAGTAACCGTTTTAAGCTGTACTTGGTCGCTGGGTAATAACACCACGACCTCTCGGCTCAATGCTTTTTCAGCTAACTCTTCTAAGTGACTAACATTAGGCAGCTCACCACTGGCGATAATTTCTTGTTGCTCGGTACAAAATATTAACCAATTTAATTTTTCTTGTTGGGTTCGGCCCGTGCGGATCAACAATATTTCTGTCACTGTACGCCTCCAAATTTTCGCGCCAGTATTGTTACTTCGCCATCTTTGGCATGTAGTAAAGTGGTCATCGAAAAACGCAACTCAACAAATTCAGCTTGCGTTTGTAGTTTAAAATATTCGCTATTTATGGTGAACAGCTTTTCAACGGCTTTAGTATTTTTAGCCCCTTGTTGATTCGCTTGTTCAAAAAACTCATTTAAATCGTCATAACCGGCTTCTGGCCGTGATGCCAGTACACTTTGCGCGCCTGATTCACTCAAGCCATCAATCAGTGCGCTCAATAATAGTCCATGCTCTGGATCGATAGTGTTTACGTTGATAGCGAGTAACTCACTGCCTGGGATCACACATACGTAAGGTAATATTTTTTCCATCACTAAGGGGTTAAAACCTTTAATTAAACGCAGCTCTGACACTGAAGCAAAATAGTTATTAGCCGTTAAATAAGGAAAGTCCCGAGATAAGTACTCGTCTTCTTCTGCGCCTGAGCGATAAGTAATACTATTTTTATCTAACCAGTCAAATACACTATCAGCCATTGCCTCTTCTGATTCATCAATGGGTAGCTCTTCAATATTTTCAAGCAAGGCGAATAACGCTTTATGCGCTGGATTTGTTTTATTACTCGTATTTCCAGTGTCAGTCCCATCACCACCTAGATTAAGTGACGGAGCAGCCCTAAGTGCGTTTAAATTTAAGCATGCTTGTAAGTCGGTAATACTGCCTTGCAAGGTGCCGTTGTCGACGGGGTAAGGAATATCCCCCTGCTGCGCCCACACTTGCTTTAAGTCTGTTTTATCTGGGTTATCTTTTTTACTAGCAAGTAATGCTTTAACCGCTAACTCTTCTGCGGCATAACCATACCACTTTGCCTGTTGGTGGCTTTGTAAGTTAGTACTTTTTTGTACTTGTACCATTAAATTAGCACTCATCTCAACGGCTAAAATAGAAGCTAAAGCCACAATAAATAAAACGATAATAAGCGCCGCACCGCGTTGAGCTTTAACCATTATTAAAGCCCTCGCCAGCACCATTATTATCTTGTTCGTTACTGCTTGTCGGTGCAACTTTGCCATCACCTGGCACTAAAAATAACCGTGTAATAGGTTCGGCATCAACTTGCTGTAATGTAACCGATACAGCTTTAGGTAAGCCTTTGACTTCCCATTGCTCTTGCCACTCATTCTGCCCGTCTAAAAACTCAAACTTTAAATCTTCAATACCCTTGAGTATTACTTGTACACGCGGTTCCATGTTATCTAGCTGATCAACATAAACCCGATATACCCGCTCTAAGTTGTCATCCATAATACGATAACCAACGGCTTGTAATTCTGAACGTGGCAGTAAGTTAATTGGGTTTATCCAACCATCGCGCACAAAGGCGATACCATCATATTGGCTATCTAAAATGTAGCGCCCAGCCAATATATATTTGTCTTGTACATCACCGGCTTCATTACGCACTTCGCGCTTAGTCATTTGGCTAAAATCTTGATCCATCAAACGAAAAGTCGTTTGCAAGCCATTCAGTTCAGCTATTTTTTCATCTGAAGCGGCTTTAGCTTTAGTGGTTGAATCTAATATTTGGTGAGTCGCCAAGACCACAAAGGCTAAAATACCCAATGCGACCATAACCTCTAAAAGAGTAAAACCGCGCGGCTTCACTTAGCTATCACCTTTATTCAAATAGCTAATAAGCTCATAAACTGGATATTCCAGTTTTTCATCTGAAAATACATTAATAGTAACTTTGACAAAGCTTTTATCAGCCGTTGCTATAACGTCTTGACGCCAATACCAATCTACACCGGCCATGGTTTCAGTGCCTTTTGCGCCGTTTTTTCCTTGCCACTCTTTACCTTTGGCACGTTGTTCAACCATAATATTTTCAGCGACCCAAGAACCATACGTTTGCTCTTCAAGACTGACTAAATGGTTTATATGCTCACCCGTTGCCTGCATGGCTGCAATACCTGCCATAGCGCAAATACTCAGTGCCACCATCACTTCTAATAGGGTAAATCCACGCATTTTGTTCATTACTCTGGTTCCCTTCGCAAATTTACGGGGGCCGTGAACTCTCCTTCAATAAAATAGGCGGGCTCAGCTTGCTCTTTTAATTCATAAATCAGCTGAAAAGCACTCACTTCACCTGAGGATAAAATAAGTACCTGAGGAATTTTTAATTTTTTTAGCTCCAGTAAACTTTCATCATCACCACCGCTCATGAGCTCTCGCCAGTTTGACTGCTCTAGCATATTTTCTTGCGCCCAAGCTAAGTCTTCAAGATTAAGCGTTAACTTAAGTCGTTCATCAACGGTAATGGGATCGAAAAGTTTTTCACGGTCGAAAGTAACCCACTTTTCACCATCAAACACTAAAAACTCAAGTACATCCTTATCAAGATGAAAGCCTAATTCGACTTGATTCAAAATAGCAAATTCAGAGGCCATATTAATGGTGGTATGTAGTCTCAGGGCTTGTTTATCAAGTTCATCTTCGGCGCCGCCGTCAAGACTATATACCACCATTTTGGTGGCAAAGGCGATAACCACCAATACCACTAAAATTTCAATTAGGCTAAACCCCCGCGCTTTACTCGATGAGTTTTTTGCACGCAAACAACTAAGGTTAACTAACATAGTAGCCCTTTAAGCTGTAAATGGTTTTGCCTAACCAAAATTAACATTACTGTTTTTCTTCGTCCCAGTTACCAATGTCATCATCGGTTGCGGCTTCACCATCAGGGCCCATTGAGAAAATATCAATCTTACTTATTTCGCCAGGACTAATTAATTGATACGGATTACCCCATGGATCTTCAGGTAGTTTTGACACAAAACCACCGTCTGGGAAGCGTCTCGGTGTTGGCTCAACACTGGTTTCTGTAACCAGTGCTTCTAAGCCTTGCTCGGTCGTTGGATATGCTTTATTTTTTAGCTTATAAAGACTCATTGCATCTTCGAGCTGCTGAATATCCAAATATGCTTTATCGATTGCCGCCTCTTCTTGCTGCCCCATAATATTTGGTGCCACAATTGACATAATCATACCAATAATAACCAGTACCACCATAACCTCTAGTAATGAGAAACCTGATTGTTTATTCACGTACATACCTCTGTAGTTCTTGAAAGTTAATCTTATACACGGCTCATTATTGAGAGCGTGATTTCCCTGAAGCGTTAAAGCCCAATAGCTTTATTCATTGCCATTATAGGCTGTAAAATTGCCATAACGATAAACAATACAATAACCGCCATTGACGCTATCATGGCAGGCTCAAGTAATTTAAGCGAGACATTTACCATGCTTTCAAATTCACGATCTTGATTGTTTGCGGCGCGCTCTAACATTTGCTCTAACTCGCCGGACTTTTCCCCACTGGCGATCATATGCAGCATCATCGGAGGGAATAACTTCGTTTGCTGTAATGAGGCACGCAAGCTCGCCCCTTCACTTACTCGTGTAGCGGCCTCTGCCACTGCTTGTTTAATTTTTTCGTTTATTAATACTTGCCCAGAAATTTTCATGCCCTCTAATAGCGGTACCGAGCTTGATGACAATATACTTAGAGTTCGAGCAAAACGCGCCGTGTTGATACTTCGTGCCACTTTACCAATACCTGGCATTACCAGTATTTTTTCATCATACCAAAAACGAATTTTAGGTTGTTTTAGTGCATGTTTGATACCAATAGAAATGACCGTGATCAGCACTAATGATATAAACCAATAATTTTGTACAAAGTTACTAGCTGCCATTACCCATTCAGTGGTCCAAGGTAATACTTGTTTGGACTTTTCGAAGGTTTTTAATATTTTTGGCACTACAGTACCTAACAGTACTGAGACAATACCAATCGCAAAAATAACCAATATAATTGGATA
This sequence comes from Pseudoalteromonas sp. AOP7-A1-14, assembly GCF_052376275.1. Taxonomy (NCBI): domain Bacteria; kingdom Pseudomonadati; phylum Pseudomonadota; class Gammaproteobacteria; order Alteromonadales; family Pseudoalteromonadaceae; genus Pseudoalteromonas; species Pseudoalteromonas sp. AOP7-A1-14. The sequence continues at coordinate 15,941 of NZ_JBQSVO010000051.1, forward strand.
TACCATAGCTTGAGTAATTTGGCTACGCATATGCTGACGCTGCTCGGTGTAATCAGCAAGACGATTCAATACTGCATCTAGGTGGCCTGACTTTTCACCGGCAGCTACCATCGAGCGATATAAATTATCAAACACATGCGGAAATTCAGACATACCATCGGCTAAGGTATAACCTTCGACTACTTTAGAACGCACCGACATTAACATGCGCTTTAAGCGAGGCTTTTCACATTGCTCTGCTACTGCCATTACCGCGGCTTCAACCGGTAAAGCTGATTGCACCAAGGTTGCTAGTTGGCGAGTAATAAGCGCTAAATCAGAGGTCGATATTTTTGGCTTAAAAAAGCCACCAAACAAAGAGGGCTTAGCACCTTTAACTTGCTTTTCACCTTCTGCAGCAGGGACAACCTCTAATGGGGTAAGCCCTTGTTCGCGTAAATTTTGACGTATTTGTTTAGCGGTATCCGCCTCTAAAATACCTTTTGTCTCTTTGCCGCGACCATCTAAAGCGCGGTATTCAAACGCCGACATAGTTAGCTTTCCTCGCGGGTAACACGTAGCACTTCTTCAAGAGTGGTTTTACCAACTAGCACGCGACTACAACCATCTTGGCGAATACTAGGAGTATGTTTACGAATATACTTTTCAACACTTTGTTCACCCTTACCACTGTGAACCAGCTCACGCACAGTTTCATCAACCACAAGTAGTTCATGAATCCCCGTACGGCCACGGTAACCATTAAAGTTACACTCTTCACACCCTACTGCGCGGTAAATTGTCGGTGGATTGTCAGACGGTACGCCAAGTAAATCACACTCTCGCTCATCAGCAACATGCGCTTCTTTACAGCTTTCACATAAGGTACGCACTAAGCGCTGAGATAACACACCCAGTAAGGATGACGAAAGTAAGAATGGCTCTACCCCCATATCTTCCATACGCGAAATAGCACCTGCAGCGGTATTAGTATGCAAAGTCGACATTACTAAATGCCCAGTTAATGAGGCTTGTACACCAATTTGTGCGGTTTCAAGGTCACGTATTTCACCAACCATTACCACATCAGGATCTTGACGTAATATAGCCCGAAGACCGCGGGCAAAGGTCATATCAACTTTAGTGTTTACTTGGGTTTGGCCGATACCAGGGATTTCATACTCAATAGGGTCTTCAACCGTTAAAATATTACGATCTCGTGAGTTAATTTGGCTCATTCCCGCATATAAAGTGGTACTTTTACCAGAGCCCGTAGGCCCGGTTACCAAGATAATTCCGTGCGGTTTACTAATTAAATCGGCAAATAAATCTCGGTTGCGCTCGGTCATACCTAAATCGGCTAAGTTTAGACGCGCATTATTCTTATCAAGTAAACGCAGTACAACACGCTCACCAAAGCTCGACGGCATAGTTGATACCCGTACATCAACGGCACGCCCAGCAATACGTAAACTAATACGGCCATCTTGCGGGATACGCTTTTCTGCGATGTCGAGCTTAGCCATAACTTTTATACGCGACACTAACAACGAGGCGAGTTTACGGTTTGGTTTTAATACTTCTTTAAGCACACCATCAACCCGAAAACGAATTACAAGCTCTTGCTCGAAGGTTTCAATATGAATATCTGAGGCGCCTTCTTTAATTGCCTCACTGAGCATGGCATTAATAAGTTTTATAATGGGTGCGTCATCATCGCCCGCAAGTAGATCTTCCGTCTGCGGTAGTTCATCAGCTAGGGAGAATAAATCAACCTCGTTACCGATATCTTCCATCATTTGCTGGGTTTCAGAACTATCACGCTGGTACGACGCTTCAAGCAGCAGCTCAAATTTGTCATCAGCTAATTGCTCTAAACGAAAACCATGCCCGGCAATGCGGCGCACTTCAAGAAGCACATCAATATCAAGGTCGCCGCGATAGAACACTACACGCTCTTCTTTATTTTTACTTAATAACACACCGGCCCGACGGGCATACGAAAATGGCAACCGTGTCGCCGGTAGCTCAACCAAGTCATCGCTGGTAAGTAGCTCTGCACCTACGGTTATTTGCTCTGCAGCATGTTCAGCTGCCAGATCTTCGTTGAGCTCAGTGATGGCGTTAGTCATTGTTACGCTCACCCGCGTTTTGCTCTCTTAAATAATCTTCATACGTTGGTGGTAACACCAACGCATCATCCCACTCGGGTAAAATAAACATCTCAGTCAATGGCATTAAATCTATACCATCTTCTTTTTGTTTATATTGTTCGCCGCGAATAAAGTTGTACTTGCTGTGGCTGAGCTTATTCATGCTTATCCCATCGCGCACAATGGTTGGACGAATAAATACAATAAGGTTACGTTTACGCTTACTGCTACTGGTTGAGCGGAATAAGTGACCTAGAATAGGAATGTCACCTAACAATGGTACTTTAGATACACTTTCTTGTACATCTTCGTCAATCAGGCCACCTAGCACCACCATACCGCCATCATCAGCCATAACCGTGGTTTTTATTGCACGTTTATTCACTGAAACATCAACAGATGTTGCACCGCTCACGCTTGATACTTCTTGTTCAATAGTTAATTGTACAGCCGATCCGTCATTTATTTGTGGGGTCACTTTAAGCTTTACACCCACTTCTTGGCGCTCAACCGTTTGGAACGGGTTATCATTGTTAGAACCCGTTTGAGAACCGGTAATAATAGGGATTTCTTGACCGACAATAATCGACGCTTCTTCGTTATCCATAGTGGTAACAGAAGGCGTGGCAAGAATATTCGAGTTTGTATCGGTTGATACCGCTTGAATAATCGCGCCCCAATCGTTTTTAACAATCCCCATAGCAAGACCGTTTATACCACCTAGTAACTCTCCAAGTGGACCTAAATCGCCTTCAACAGTTTCTTCGTATTCTGTTACTGTGCCAGTTTCACTCCCGATTACATTACTGATCGTTGTATCGTCCTGAGCTTGTTCAGCAGCAACGGCAAGAGAGCCAGCAGGCACTGTTGTGCCATTATTAAACTGTACCATGCCACCTTGTTCAGAAATCCATTGTAAGCCAAAGTTAATACCATCAGCCTCCATAACTTCAACAATAATTGCTTCAACCAATACTTGTGCACGACGAATATCTAAGCGTTCAATAACTTGCTCAAGTGAGCGCATAGTATCGGGCTGTGCCGTAATGACAAGTGAGTTTGAATTAGGGTGGGCTTCGATACTAGTTTCGTTATTGCTACTATTACTACGTGTTTTTGTTGTGCCACTTTGCGCGTCTTCAGCTAATGTTTTACTCACACCTTGCAATACTTTTACTATGTCTTCAGCTTTGGCATAATTAAGGTAAATAACCTTGGTATTACCTTGATTCTCAAGTTCACCATCCAAGCGCTCAATAAGTGCAATAGCACGGGTTCGGGCTTGGCCTTCACCGCTAACAATTACACTATTAGTACGGCCATCAGCGACTACTTTGGGGATTAAAAATTCTGGAACGCTACCTTTACCACTATTTTTATAAATATTATCAACCACTGAGACAACATCATCCGCGGTGGCAAATTTAAGCTTAACAATGTCTACACGTTTATCACCTGCTTGGTCAACCGAACGGATGATTTCCACTAAACGATTGACTGAAGCGGCATGGCCAGTCAGCATCATTACATTCGCTGCGTTAAAATTAGCTACGTGGCCACCGTCTTTTTGGTCACTGAACTGACGAACTAACGGGCCAAGCTCTTGCACACTTACATTTTTAACTCGTACCACACGAGTGATCATTACATCACCACCGACTTGGTCACCTTCGGTAACTAGCGGAACATTTGACTTTTTAGCGTCTGAGCTTTTTTCAATTTTTATAATGCCGTTATCCATTTCGACCGCTGAATAACCGTAGACCTCTAATACATTTAAAAAGAATTGATAATAAAGCTTCTCATCCATTAACTCATAACTGCGTACATTTACTTTACCACGTACGTTTGGGTCAATAATCACCGTTTTATTCAGGTTTTTACCTACGATATTAACAAACTCGTTAATATCTGTGCCTTTAAAGTTTGCAGCATATTCAACTGCAGACACCGACAAAGACAGGCTGGCTACAAAAAAGAGCGCCGCATACTTTGCCAACCCTTTTTTGATCTTTTTTAGGTGTAGCGCGTGAACCATTATATTAAAACTCCAAAGCTAGGTTATTGCAGGCTAAATTGCACATCTATTTGCTGACCATCACGTTCTATGGTGATATTGGCATCGGTACTATTGCGCAGCTCATTCATTGCTGACATAGCCTGTTGTAAATCATTTAATTGATAGCCATTAATAGATACAGCTAAATCATTATTTTCTAGTCCCATTTGCTTAAATAGCGCAGGGTCTTTACCAGGGCTTAAACGATAGCCAATTAACTCACCATCTTGCATAGTCTGAGAGGCACGGATATAGTCAAATAACTTACCTGGGTCTTGTAGTAATTCTTGGCGAGTTTCGACTATTGCTTCTTTTACCTCTTGGTCTGCAGTTGCATCGATTTGTGTGTCAGGATTTTCTAATTGAGGTCCAGACTCTAATGGATTTTCCTGCTTTCGCTCAGCAAGTACCGGCATAGATACTTTTTTAGTAAAATCAATACCATCAAGCATTAAGGTTTCAAAGGTGCCGCTGACATCTAAAATAACGCGATCGGGTAACACTTGCGCGAGTTTTGCTCGCGTGCCTTGAACCACGTCATCAACTAAGTAGGTTTCTTGGCGACCTTGTGATTCTATAATCGCAAGTCCCGCTTGGTCGTTTTCACTAACAGCTACAATCCCAGTTAAATTAATACTTAGACGTGTTTCTGGCGCATTGTTAATAACTTGAGCTTGCTGCGCGGCTGGTTTTTTAGACCCAACAACCACCTTACCAAACAAAAACTGCTCAACAATTTGCTGGCTACTAACCGCTTTAGCTTGCCCTGACGAGGTGTTTATATAGCTGGGAGCTAATACTGTATTAACGGGGGTTGGCCACAATAGCCAGAACAATTTTGCCGATAAAAATGCAATATAAACAACAACTAAAAAAATTACCAAGGCACTCAGCTTGCCATGAGGTAACTTATCCATGAAGTGCTTAAGCTGTTGTAAGTACTGATCCATATATTATTATCTTTTTAATTTACTGCTTTATCGCTGACCTATAGTACCTTTTCATTTTTCATTCAACAAGCACGCTAATATTAAACTTTTAAAACGAGGTGAGTGAATAGGTCCGTACTATCACTAAGGCTCTTTGGCTATTTCTCTCAGTCCATGTTTCATGGTAAGTTTTGCACCTGACTTGCTGATATTCTAAGGGTGAAGTTATGTCAAAAAGTAACATCCGTAATTCCAATCAAGATAATCAAACGCTCAGTATTCGATTAGACAAATGGCTATGGGCTGCTCGCTTTTATAAAACCCGCGCAATCGCACGCGACATGGTACAAGGCGGCAAAGTACATTATAATGGCCAACGTGCTAAACCAAGTAAAGTTGTTGAGCTTGGCGCGGTATTAAAACTAGCGCAAGGGGTTGATGAAAAAACAATCACCGTTTTAAAACTGTTTGATAAACGCAAAGGTGCCCCCATTGCACAAACTATGTATCAAGAGTCCGATGCTAGCATTGAACAACGAGCTAAAAACGCAATAGCCCGTAAAAATAACAGCTTCTTTGCTCCTCACCCTGAGCGCAAGCCAGATAAAAAGCAAAGACGCGAACTTTTAAAATTGAAATCCAGTTAGGTAACCCGTCATGCAACAAGATTTACTTCACCGTTATATATTTGAAAACCTCGACGTTCGTGGTGAACTCGTACAGATTGAGCATGCTTATGATGAAATGCTCACTAACCATAATTACCCACAACCTGTCCAAGCGCTTTTAGGTGAGTTACTAGTTGCTACCTGTTTATTAACTGCCACTTTAAAGTTTGAAGGTGAAATAGCGGTACAAGTACAAGGTGATGGCCCTGTTAAATTTGCGGTTATAAATGGCGACCATAAACAAAACATGCGTGGTATAGCTCGTTTGCAGGGAGAGATTCAAGGCACAACTATTCAAGAGCTGCTTGGCAAAGGCCATATGGTGATTACGATCACTCCTACTAAAGGTGAGCGCTATCAAGGTATAGTGCCACTAGAGCACCCAACCTTAAGTGAATGTATTGAAGCGTACTTTGAGCAATCAGAGCAACTAAAAACTCGTTTGTGGTTTACTACAGGCACTAGCGCATCCGGTAAAGCTAAAGCCGCTGGACTATTTTTACAGGTTTTACCCGTCAATAAAGAAAAATCAATTACTGACTTTACACACTTAGAAGCACTCAGCAACACCATTAACAATGAAGAGTTGTTACAACTCGACGCAAACACGGTATTAACTCGTTTGTACCACGAAGATAACCCACGCATTTTTGAACCACAGCCGATTAACTTCAGATGTGGGTGTAGTCGCGACAAAACAATTACCGCACTCGTTAATATTGGTCAACAAGCCTTGTTAGACGATGTGGCAGCCAATAATGGTAAAGTAAAAATAGGTTGCCATTACTGCTTAAAAGAATACGTATTTAATGAACAAGATATAAAAGCTATTTTTAACTAATTTACCTCCCTTTAATAACAAACCTTACTCAAAGCCACTTTTTAAAGTGGTTTTTTATAAATTAAGATGACACCGGTATCATGAAAAAACGGAACTTTATGATACCGGTGTCATTGAAATTATTCATGTTTTTTTATAAATATATGTCTTTTTAGGGCTTTCACAGGCTCGAATACTCCCAATCCATCTGTTACTATAATTACAGCTTAAAGGTTATACAGAACCCCAGAGCTATCCCGTTCAATCTCACAAAAATTAGGTAAAAACATGACTTCAAACGCTAATCGTTTTGTCGATCTAACTGCAGCTGAACTTGTCGAACACGCAATCAGTCGTGGTGAAGGGACTTTAGCCGCCAATGGAGCTTTTGTTGCAAAAACTGGTCACCGTACTGGTCGCTCTCCAAAAGATCGTTTTATTGTTCAAGAACCAAGCACTGAAAATGATATCCAATGGGGTAATGTAAACCGCCCTTTCGATTCAGATAAATTTGACGCTTTATGGGCACGTGTAGAAGCACATGTGCAAAGCAATGACCACTTCATCTCTCACCTTGAAGTTGGCGCTGATCCTGAGCACTATTTACCTGTAGTTGTAACTACAGAAACTGCATGGCACCATATTTTTGCCAAAAACATGTTTATCGAACCTAAATCTTATAATGCATCTGATTTACCCGAGTGGCAGGTAATGAATGTTCCTTCATTTGTATGTGACCCAGAGCGTGATGGCACAAACAGTGATGGCACAGTTATTATCAACTTTGCACAACGTAAAGTGTTGCTAGCAGGTATGCGTTATGCCGGTGAAATGAAAAAATCGATGTTCTCAGTTCAAAACTTTCTACTTCCAGCAAAAGGTGTATTACCAATGCACTGCTCTGCTAACGTAGGCGAAGCTGGTGACACGGCTTTATTCTTTGGTTTATCAGGCACGGGTAAAACAACGTTATCTGCAGATCCAACTCGCTTTTTAATCGGTGATGATGAGCATGGCTGGGCGCCAGGTAGTGTTTTCAATATCGAAGGCGGTTGTTATGCAAAATGTATCGACTTATCGCAAAAAAATGAACCTGTCATTTGGGATGCAATTCGCTTTGGCACTATCTTAGAGAATGTAGTACTTGATGAAAATCGCGTACCTGACTTTAACGATACTAGCCTAACTCAAAATAGCCGCGCAGCGTATCCACTTGAACATGTTGAAAAGCGTAAAGTTGAAAACCGCGCAGGTGAACCAAAAGCAGTTGTATTCTTAACATGTGACGTTAGCGGTGTTTTACCTCCTGTATCTGTTTTAACAGAAGAAGCAGCAGCATTTCATTTCTTAAGTGGCTACACGGCTAAAGTGGGCTCAACGGAGATTGGCTCAACGAGTGATATTGAATCAACCTTCTCTACGTGTTTCGGCGCACCTTTCTTCCCACGTCCAGCAGGAGTTTATGCAGAGCTTCTTATGAAACGTGTACGTGAGTTTGGCGCTAAAGTATACCTGGTAAATACAGGTTGGACTGGTGGCCCTTACGGTACGGGTAAGCGCTTTGATATTCCAACAACTCGCGCTGTTGTAGATGCGATTGTATCAGGTAAACTTGCAGGTGTTGAAACACAACATATCGACGTGCTAAACCTAGACGTGCCAGTGGCCGTTCCTGGTGTAGACAGTAATTTACTTAACCCAATCAACACATGGGAAGATAAAGCTAAATATGCTGAGTACGCGACCAAGCTTGCAACTGACTTCACTGAAAATTTCGCGAAGTACGATGTATCAGACGAAATTAAAAATGCAGGCCCTAAAGCTTAATAAATAGCTTTAAACTGCATCAAAAACGCCAGCCTCGCGCTGGCGTTTTTGATCCATATTAGTTACTTTTCAATGTTAAAAAGTGACACCGTACATATGCAAAAGACTGACACTGC
>NZ_JBQSVO010000052.1:0-24410 GCF_052376275.1 Pseudoalteromonas sp. AOP7-A1-14
ATTTGGACAGTAAATAATTTCAGTACACACTACAAGGTAAGTGAACCTAAAATAACATTAATTTCACGTTCACCAGAACCAAATCAACAACAACTTTTTTCCGCAAAAGATTCGCAGGTTAATTCTCGCGAAGTTATTGAGTGGAGTGTTAGGCTTCCTTCAGGAGCTATTGCGCATAGAACTGTCGTAGGTGATAAAAATAAAAACTTCAGCTTTACACCGGTTGTTGTAGGTGATTACAAAGTTTTCTTAAAAATTGGCTCAAAACAAGATACCTATAATTTAAAAATTAAGGTAGCTGATATTCAAACTCCAATGTTCCACTTAACTCCTAATCGGTATGGCGTAACCTATGATATGCGTTGGACTGAAATCAGTGCAGCAGATACTTATAAGGTAAGGTTAGATGGGGTTTTAATTGCAACTGAAAAATCAAATATACCTCTTTATACAGAAACTTTCACAATTCAAATTCCACCTAGTGTTGGCAAATATTTGACATTACAGGCATGTGATTCGAACAGTAATAGGTGTGGTAATGAAATTGGCAGAGTTATTCCAAATCTCAGAAATTGTGGACCTCAAGGCTGTATTCTATAACTTTATATAAATGTTCCCTTTGAGAGGTTTCAAAATGAGGGTTACTATCAGATTTAAGTCTGTTTAGGATTTTAACGTGATAAAGTAACTCTCATGCTACATATTTACAATGGCCGAAAAATGAAGATTCAGTTTGCTATAGACCAAGAAGCGACTTTTGATAATAATTAATACACTGCTCAACTATCCTGTGTAAAATAACCTTGGGAGTTGTATTTACCTCTCCACTTTGCTCCTCACCATCAGTAAAATAATTAGAATCATTTAAATTTGATTCAGCGGCTATTATATTCGCGTGTGTTTGCTTTTGCTTTATAACTTCCTTATCTATATTCCCACTTGGGAATAACGTTTTTAATAGTGATAAAGCCGCATTAGAACCAATCTTTATCGTTAGCTGGTTACGTACATAAGCATCATCATTGTTGGTATTTGTAGCCCACAAAAATTGTGGCCCTTGCGTGTTCATTAGCATCTGCTTTACCCAACCATGATCATCAGTCTTAAACAACCCAACGAATGTTGAACCTTTTCTTGAAGGTTTCTTCAGTGAGTTTCTTAGATGGTATAGAATAGATGCATTGAGACCGAATGTTGTTTTCAAATCATTAATATCATCCTCAGAACCCACCGATTGAATGAAAACACTGGACGCATAATCTCTGTAAGTTTTGCTAAATGCAGTAATGCTTTGGCTAGCTTGCTGAATTTCAATTTTCCATTTTCGCGCCTGTAGAGCAGCAGAGTCTAGTTGGGGTATTGTGCATAAACGCGGTATTTTTCGGTTACTGCCCTACAGAGCCTTATTATAAAGGGCTGTGTAGCACGTCTAATTTTCATTGATAATTTATTTTATAGTAATTTACTTAAAAATCAAATAGTTAAATGAACAGCCCGTGCGAGTGCTTCAAAATCATGAGTCTCCTCACTATCAGTAAATGAATAGAACCCAGAGGGCGCGGTATCAGCATCGGTATTAAGCTTTTTATCGCAAGGGGACCATCTTATTGCATCCAGCGCATTGTACGGATGTACGTTTGCCTTTTTTGCTCATATGCTTGCGCGCTTTGGTATTGAAGTTACCTTTGTTGATATGACGAACTCTACAGAGCTTCATAATGCTGTTAAACCTAACAGTAAAATGATTTTTGCTGAAACCCCCATAAACCCGACCATGGCTGTGCTTGATCTCGCGTTGATAAGTGATGTTGCTAAACAGCATGATTTAGTGAGCGTTATTGACAACACTTTCCTCACACCGCTACTGCAAAAGCCTAAAGAATTTGGCATTGATGTTATTGTTCACAGTGCTACCAAGTACCTAAATGGTCATGGTGATGTTGTTGCAGGCCTGGTTTGTGGCAGTCATGAACATATTAGCCTAATTAAAATGACGGTGCTTAAAGACATTGGTGCAACCATTAGCCCACATGATGCGTGGTTAATTAACCGTGGTTTAAAAACACTTGGGATCAGAATGCAGCGCCACTGTGAGAGTGCACAAGTTGTAGCGGAATTTTTAGAACAACATGCCCTTGTTAAAAAAGTATATTATCCAGGGCTTAAGTCTCATCAAGGATATGAGTTTATTGGTAGGCAGATGAAAGCGGCGGGAGGGGTAATTGCTTTTGAGCTTAAAGGCACGTTAAAAGATGGTGAAACATTTATAAATAATACCGAACTTTGTACGCTTGCAGTGAGCTTAGGTGATGCAGAAACCCTTATTCAGCACCCTGCATCGATGACGCACTCACCATATACACCAGAGGAGCGTGCAGCGGCCGGAATAAGCGATGGCCTAATACGAATTTCTATAGGGCTTGAAGATGTTAACGATATTATAAATGATCTAAAACATGCTTTTTCATACCTAATGTGATTTTGTAATTATATGTTTACTAATTTTTTGTTTTAAGGTATTTGTTTATGGAGTTGTAAACATTTTCATTGTTGTAGTGTATTAAAAAGTGTACGCTCTGGGTCTTTCTGTTATTTATAGAAATACCTAGCCCTATTAAACTTTTATTCACTTTTACTTAGTATGGCTGTAACACGTTGGCACCGGTTTTTGGTGAAGCACAAAAAGGTTATTATGGCTAAGCAAAGTAAATACACCTCCAGAACCCCAGATGAAAATGGCGTGATTCATTGGAGCGATGAAGAAAATAAAGTATGGTCAGAACTGGTTGAGCGTCAATTAAAGTGCATCGAAGGTAAAGCTTGCGATGAGTATATGACGGGACTAGATATAATTAACTTACCCAAAGACAGGATCCCGCAGTTAAGTGAGCTAAACGAAGTATTGCTTGCGACAACGGGTTGGCAGGTCGCTCCTGTACCTGCGTTAATTGATTTTGATGAGTTCTTCCGCCTATTGGCAAACAAGCAATTTCCGGTTGCGACATTTATTCGTAATCGTGATGAGTTTGATTATTTACAAGAACCGGATATTTTCCATGAAATATTTGGCCACTGTGCAATGCTAACAAACCCCGATTTTGCTGAGTTTACGCATAAGTATGGTCTGTTAGGTTACGCGGCACAGAAAAAAGATCGTGCATACTTAGCGCGTATATATTGGTTTACGGTTGAGTTTGGTCTAATGCAAACTGATGATGGCTTGCGTATTTATGGCGGAGGTATTCTATCAAGCCCAGGTGAAACAAAATATGTGTACAGCGACGAGCCAGAAATAAATAGTATGAATGTGCTTGATGTATTACGAACGCCATACCGCATTGATATTATGCAACCTGTGTATTATACCATTAATTCTATTCACGATTTATTTGATATTTCACAAATAGACATCATGTCACTGGTTGAACAAGCAAAAGAGTTGGGCTTATATAAACCAAAATTTCACCCTAAATAAAAATAGTAAGTTAAGGATTTAAAATGTCACCTTTAAGCACACAAAAATGTGAAGCCTGTCATGCTGATGCACCAAAAGTATCAGATACTGAATTAGCTGAATTAATTAAAATAATACCTGACTGGGTACCTGAAGTACGTGATGGTATTATGCAGTTGGAGCGTGTTTATAAGTTTAAAAACTTTAAACAAGCTATCGCGTTTACTAATAAAGTGGGTGATATGGCTGAGGACGAAGGTCATCATCCTGGCTTATTAACCGAGTGGGGAAAAGTGACCGTTACTTGGTGGAGCCATTCAATTAAAGGCTTGCATAAAAATGATTTTATTTGTGCGGCTAAAACCGATGAACTATTTAATGAGTAATCATCGTCAAAGTTAATATGCTATAAAAAATAATAAAAGGCACGCAAAGTGCCTTTTATTGTTTACCTATTAATTCAAACCCTTGAGCTAGGTATCTGGCTAATTCATTATAGCCATTATTCTGATTTATCTGTGTTTAACATTTCATCATGCTCCGTCATATCCCAAGGTAATTCGCCTGGGCTGTTGTCTAAAAAGTGTAAGTAATTTTCAAACTGGTCGAGTATATCTTTAACAATATCGTCTTCACTGTAATCATAAATATCGTAAGATAAACCACCTCGACGTAAGAATACTTCAGCACGATAGTATAATTCAGGCGCATCTTTTAAAGATTTAACTTCAGAATGCACAAAGCTAGGTGTTGTATGTTCAGTTAGCCTAATATCATACACAAAATCGACATGTTCGTGACGCAGTACCGTTAAATGTGCGCGTGGCATCTGTGGGTCAAATTCAACAACTGCGTGCCATTTCCGCGCGTTTAATTCGGCCTGCACAGCATGCATCGCATTTGAAACTGTTTGTTCAATAAAAGTATGTACTTTTCTTTTGCTAGGGTAGTCAACCATCGATGCTAAACGACGCTTCCAGTGCGAAAGCTTTTGACTTTTATTATTTAAGGTATGTGCTTGTAAGCTAGTATCTCTATGTCCTTCAATAATTAGTGCTCGCCACAGACCTACTGTTGCTAACAACATTATTATGGCAAACGGTAAAGCGCTTGCAATTGTCATGGTTTGAAGTGCCTTGAGTCCATCGGCCTGTAATAAAGCTATTGCTACACCACCTTCCAGTGATGCCCAAAAGATACGTTGCCAAGCAGGGCTGTCAACACGACCACCTGAAGCAAGAGAGTCGATAACTAATGATCCTGAATCAGATGAAGTAACAAAAAAGGTAACGATTAATACCAAAGTTAATATTGAAATAAAGGATGTCCATGGTAACTCTGAATATAACTTAAATAATGCAACTGCTTCATTATCTTTAACATCCGTAATAATCGTGTTGATGCCTTCATTCATAATTAAATTTAAGGCGGTATCACCAAATACAGAAAACCATAAAAAAGTAAATATAGTTGGAACTAACATGACGCCAACAACAAATTGTCTAATTGTACGTCCACGACTAATTTTAGCGATAAACATACCCACAAATGGTGCCCAAGCAATTGTCCAACCAAATATAAATAATGTCCAATTGCCAATCCAGTCACTGCGGTTATATGCTTGCAAATTAAAAGTACGTTCGACAATACCACTTAAATAACTGCCTGTGTTTTGTAAGAACGATTCTAAGATGTGAATGCTAGAGCCAACAAAAAATACAAATGTCATTAAAGAAATGGCTAATACCATATTTAATATAGACAACCGTTTTACGCCTTTATCCATACCTGCAATAACGGAGAGCGTAGCGGCTGCAGTTATGACACAAATAGTCACAATTTGAACTTTAATATCAATTTCAATGCTAGGCCACAAGTAATTCAGGCCCGCATTAATTTGCGTGACGGATAACCCAAGCGTAGTTGCTATACCAAACAGGGTGCCTAAAATAGCGAATATATCAACAGCATGGCCAATAGGGCCATAAATTTTATTGCCAATTAGCGGATATAGTGCAGAGCGAATTGATAGCGGTAGACCATGTCGAAAAGCAAAGTAGGCAAGTACTAAGCCCACCAATCCATAAATTGCCCAAATATGAAATCCCCAATGGAAAAATGCGATTTGCATTGCCTGCTTCGCTGAGTTGACTGTTTCAGCAGCACCTGCTGGCGGAGAGGCATAATGTAGTACGGGCTCTGCAACGCCAAAGTAAAGTAGGGCAACGCCATAACCTGCTGAAAATAGCATGGCAAACCATTCAACAAAGCTGTATTGCGGCTCTGCATGATCGGGGCCTAATTTAATGTTCCCCCAACTTGATGCGGCAATAGAGACGATAGACACTAAAAAAATAGCCACCGATAACATATAAAACCAGCCGAAGGTTTCTGTGATCCAAGCAAGGGTGACACTGAACACTTGCTTTGCAAGTTCGGTATTGCTGGCTGTGCCTATTACTAAAAGTAAGATAATAAACACCGCAGGTATAAATACTGGCAGCAAAATAGTTGAGCGAAATGGTTTTTTTCCCATATTAAATCCTTAATATTGATTGCTAACTTTAAAGCGTGCTTACCAAGCTTATTACATCTTTGTGGATATTGGCTAATTTATTACTAAAAACATTACGTTGTCGTCAGGTGAAGTCAGTTAGTTTTGCTTTTAACGGTTATTTATTTGTACACTTACAGGCAGAACATAAGGGACGACTACCATCAAAATGATAAAACATAAAAACTTTATTATCGCTTGCTTGCTTATACTATTGCCGCTTATTGACAGCTTATTAATTCCTGTGGCGTTTGGCATACAATGGCAAGACCCAAAAACAATGTATTTAGTGAGTGCGTATTTCATTCCTTTTAAGTTGGTGTTAGTAACGATTGGCGGGTTTATGCTGGCCAGTCACGGTCACTCGCACCACCAAGAGCCGCGTAAGTGGTATTCGAAATTCGTTGATGTAACAATATTTATACTAGCAGGTGTCCAATTTATTATGCTTGGTATTGTTTGCGCACTCTACTTAGTTGTTGGCACACAAGCTGATAATTACCGCAGGCAAGGTAATATCACGGTCTACACCTCTGATGTTGGGGCACTTGGGGGGGAAGCTAATCATCATTTTTCATACCAATGTACTACTCAAAATGGCTTTTATAAGTTAACGCCTATCGTTACTCTTGATTGGCTCGGTCATTTCACATTTACCGAAAAAGCTAATACATTAATAATCAAGTACAAAGATTATACTGGTAAGGGGGAGCAGGTAAAAAGGCTTTGAGTGTGAGTTTTGAGTCGTTGGTTAAAGTAAAAAGCCATGTGTAAACATGGCTTTGAATTTTTTATTACTGCAGGGTAGATTAGTCGTCTATCGAGCGTAAAAGTGCATTTATTCCTACTTTTTCGCGGGTTTGTTGGTCGACTTTTTTCACGATGATTGCAGCATACAGGCTGTGTGTGCCGTCTTTAGAAGGTAGAGCTCCAGGCACTACAACTGCACCGGCTGGTACGCGGCCGTAGTGAATTTCACCGGTTTCGCGGTCATAAATACGGGTACTTTGGCTGATGTAAACGCCCATTGAAATAACAGCGCCTTCTTCAACCACTACGCCTTCAACAATTTCAGAGCGAGCGCCGATAAAACAGTTGTCTTCAATGATCGTCGGATTGGCTTGTAATGGCTCTAAAACGCCGCCTATGCCAACGCCACCCGATAGATGAACGTTCTTACCTATTTGTGCACATGACCCTACAGTCGCCCATGTATCAACCATGGTGCCGTCATCAACATATGCTCCAATATTTACGTAAGATGGCATAAGTACTACATTTTTACCCACAAAGCTGCCTTTACGGGCTACCGCATTAGGGACTACGCGCATGCCGCCTTGTTGAAATTGCTCTGGCGTGTAGTCGCTAAATTTAAGTGGTACTTTGTCATAAAACTGGTTAACACCGTCATTAAGCGGTTGGTTATCGCGAATACGAAATGATAAAAGCACTGCTTTTTTCAACCATTGATGAACCACCCATTCACCACTAATTTTTTCAGCAACACGGGCTGCACCGCTATCTAATAGCTCTAGGGTATCAACAATAGCTTGCTTAACGTCATCGGTTACGATAGTTGGATTAATGTTATCGCGGTTATCCCACGCGTTTTCAATCATGGTTTTTAAATCTGACATAAGGTCCTCTTATTCGGTTTCTGCATTGAGCTTTTTACGCAATGCTTGATGAATTTTGGCTTGCTCTTCGTCGGTAAGGGCTTGGTATTCATTATTCGATACCACGAAGAAATCTTCTGCACGTTCGCCAACAGTGGTAATTCGTGCAGCATGAATGTGTAATAGATGTGTTTGAAGTACTTCGGCTATTTTAGTTAATAGGCCGGGGATATCTACCGCTTGAATCTCAATTAGGCTGCGATCTTTTCTGGCATGTGGGCGCAGCACTATTTTAGGTTTGATATTGAAGTCTTTAAAACGCTGTGAACGATTCTTTTTAAAGCGAATCTTCTTTTTCGGATCATTTAATGCTATGTCCAGTGCGCGTTTAATTGTCTGCGCACGACCACTGGCGATTGGCTCACCGTTAACTTCTAAAATAACAAAACTAAATAGTACATAGCCATCTTTGGTAGTCAGTACTTGAGCATGTTGGATTTGCGCTTTTTTAGAGCCAACAACACTCACAAGTCTTGCAAATAAGCCGCCAGAGTAGGGGCTGTAGGCAAACACTTGGGTACCGCCGTGCATTGCCTTATTTGACACTAATACACTAGGTTGGCTTAAGTCTTTAACCTGCAGCAAATGTTGCGTATGCCATGAAATTTGCTGTTCACTAAAGGCTGTAAAGTAGTTTGCTTTAAAGCGGCTCCAAATAAGATCAATTTGCTCCTCGCGGCAGCCATGATTAAGTAAACGCTGCTTTGCTTGATGTTTTTTATCGCGGATCTGGTCACGCTGATCCATTGGGTTTTCAAGCCCCAAGCGTAGCGCCCGCTGGGTATGTAAATACAGTTCACGCAGTAGGGTATTTTTCCAGTCGTTCCATAAATTGTCATTGGTAGCACGAATATCGGCTACGGTTAAACAATATAGGTAATCGAGTTGGCGTTCAGTTTTAACGCGTGAGGCAAAATCTTTGATAACACCAGGATCGTTAATATCTTTACGTTGTGCGGTAACCGACATCAGCAAGTGATTAGTTACCAGCCACGCAATTAGTTTACCGTCAGAGGTTGGAAAACGGTGAAGCTTTGAAAACGCAATAGCATCAACCGCGCCAAGCTCTGAGTGATCCCCGCCACGGCCTTTGGCTATATCATGGAAAATACCAGCTAAATATAAAAGTTCAGGCTTATCCATACGAGTGACGATTTCACTACAAATAGGAAAGTCACTTACGTGGGATTTATCAAAATACTGATAAATATTATTGATCAGTTTATGAGTATGCTCATCTACCGTATAGGCGTGAAATAAATCAAACTGCATTTGTCCAAAAATATTACGCCATTGTGGTAAATAAGCTGCAAGCATGCCGTGCTTATGCATCAATGTAAAAGCGCGGCCCATACCATTTGGGTGTTTTACAATGCGTAAAAAAGCGGCACGACAGGCGGCATAATCTTGTAAATCACCTAATAAACGCCTACGAACTTGGCGCATTGTGCGGATAGTACTTGGGTAAATATGGGTGATTTCAGGGTGATCGGCAATATGCTCAAATAGCGAAAACAACTGATCACGTCGAAAGAACACCGAGGGGTTTTTAACCCGAATTTGATGGCCTACGCGCTCAAAGTTATGGTCAAGATCAATTACGGCTTGTTCACTTACGCCCGGTAAAATACTTTGCTCAAAATAAGAAAGCAGCATTTGGTTAAGCTCACGTATGCGGCTCATTATTCTAAATAAGCGTTTCATCATGCGTTCAACCGAGGCTTTACCATCACTACCAAAACCGAGTATTTCTGCAGTATTTGGCTGGTGGTCAAACAGCAATCTATTTTCAGAACGCCCGGCAGCAATATGCAATGCAAAACGAATATTCCAGAGGTTTTCTAAACACTCTGAAAGTTCCTGATGTTCTTCGTGTGTCAGGTAACCGTGGCTTATTAGTTCTTGGAGAGTTTCAGCTCTAAAGTGTTTTTTTGCTACCCAAATGATGGTTTGTAAATCGCGCAGCCCACCGGGGTTTTCTTTAATATTGGGCTCTAAATTATAGGCGGTGCCGTGGCATTTTTTATGGCGTAAATTTTGTTCTTGGACTTTTGCCAAAAAGAATTCGTCAGAGCGCCATATAGGGCTTTCGATTAAATGATGCTTGAGCTTTTCAAACTCGATGTGATTACCAAAAATGAGCCGACTTTCAAGTAAGCTGGTGGCAAAGGTAACATCTTCACGTTTTTGTTCAAGGGCTTGTTCAATAGTGCGTACGCTGTGACCAATTTCTAAATTAAGGTCCCATAGCATAGTGACAAATTGGCCGATTCTTTCACATACCGCTTCGTTTGGTTGCTGGCTTACCAGTAACATAAAATCGATATCTGAATAGGGGTGTAATTCACCACGGCCATAACCACCCACAGCAATTAGCGCTAAGTCACTTTCGTGGGCTAGATCATAAGCATGAAATAGTTTTATTAATAAGCGGTCGACAAACTCGGCGCGAGCATTAATTAAATTACTAACGGGTTGCTTTGAAAATTCATTTTCTAGCCATTTGTAAAAATAACTAGAGCAATCGCGATAATCACTTAGTTGCTCAGCATCGCTGAGCAACTTTTTTACTTTATTGGGTAATGCCAATGGCTTCGTTCCTAGTGTTCGATGATCCTGTCTATCGTATCATCCGATCGAAGCGTTAAAATTTCAACTCCATTTTCAGTAACAAGCAAGGTGTGTTCCCATTGGGCAGATAAAGAACGGTCTTTAGTTACCACTGTCCAGTCGTCTTTTAGCACCTTACATTGGCGTTTACCCGCATTGACCATAGGTTCAATCGTTATACACATACCTGCTTTTAAGGCTTCACCCGTACCAGCTTTTCCGTAATGCATAATTTGTGGGTCTTCGTGGAATTCACTACCGATACCGTGGCCGCAATATTCACGTACAATTGAGTAGTTAAAGCTCTCAGCATATTTTTGAATTGCTTCACCAATATCACCTAAGCGCACACCAGGCTTGACCATCTTAATCCCTAAGTAAAGGCTCTCTTGAGTGACTTGAGCAAGACGCTTGCCTTGGATACTAGGGGTACCAACGTGAAACATTTTAGAGGTGTCGCCGTGGTAGCCATCTTTGATAACGGTAACGTCAATATTTACGCTGTCGCCATCTTTAAGTGGCTTGTCGTTCGGAATACCATGGCAAATTACATAATTAACTGAGGTGCAGACTGATTTTGGAAAACCGTGATAGTTAAGTGGTGCAGGAATAGCTTGCTGCTCATCGACAATATAATTATGACAAATTGTATTTAGCTCATCAGTGGTGATACCAGGCACCACATGCGGCTCTATCATCTCGAGTACATCGGCCGCTAAGCGCCCGGCAACACGCATTTTTTCGATTTCATCAGGGGTCTTGATTACAGCACTCATTGAGGCTCCAGAATTAAGTTTTAGTGTATTTATCGCCGCACAATTTTTAGTCGCGACGTTGAATAATGGTTTTTAATATGGTATAAAGCGCGCCGTCTTTTTACAAATAAATTCTTAAATGATTTTTTGTATTTAAGGCAAACACAATTTTATTTTAACACACACACGTATCGTCACATACACTTGGGTGCATTTGAAGTTTCATTTAACTTCGGTGTTAGTGCTATGGGATATGTGGAGGCCTAACCCTAAACTACATAGAGGATTTATAAAATGGCAAACGTTTCAATGCGCGATATGCTTCAAGCTGGTGTTCACTTCGGTCACCAAGCACGTTACTGGAACCCAAAGATGAAGCCTTTCATTTTTGGCACACGGAATCGTGTACATATCATCAACCTTGAGCAAACTGTACCAATGTTCAACGATGCACTTAAGTTTTTAACTAATGCAGCAGCAAACAAAGGTAAAGTTCTTTTCGTTGGTACTAAACGTGCAGCAAGCGACGCAGTAAAAGAATCGGCTATCGAAAGTGACCAATTCTTCGTTAACCACCGTTGGTTAGGTGGTATGTTGACTAACTGGAAAACAGTACGTCAATCTATCAAGCGTCTAAAAGATTTAGAAGCGAAGAGTCAAGACGGTACTTTTGAAAAGTTAACGAAAAAAGAAGCGTTAATGCTTACTCGTGAAATGGACAAGCTTGAAAAGAGCCTTGGTGGTATCAAAAACATGGGTGGTCTTCCTGACGCACTTTTCGTTATCGATGCAGACCACGAGCACATCGCAATCCGTGAAGCTAACAACCTAGGCATTCCAGTTGTTGCAATCGTTGATACTAACTCTAACCCAGACGGCGTTGATTACGTTGTCCCTGGTAACGATGATGCTATCCGTGCAATCAACCTTTACACTAGCGCTGTTGCAACTGCGATCACTGAAGGCCGTGAGAACAACATTGTTGCTCAAGCTGAAAAAGATGATTTCGTAGAAGCTGAGTAATTAGCTGTCATCAAGTCTTCATCTTAACGAAGATGAAGACTTGCTATTCTTATAGAGCGGTTAACCCGCTTATCTAAAACTGACTTTCAGATTTGAGGATTTACTAATGGCTGTAACTACTGCCCTAGTTAAAGAATTACGTGAGCGCACAGGCGCTGGCATGATGGATTGTAAAAAAGCGTTAACTGAAACTGATGGCGACATCGAGTTAGCGATTGAAAACATGCGTAAAAGTGGCGCTGCTAAAGCGGCTAAAAAAGCAGGTAACATCGCTGCTGAAGGTACTATCATTATCAAGAAAAGTGGTAATGCTGCAGTACTAGTTGAAGTTAACTGTCAAACTGACTTCGTTGCTAAAGACGAAAGCTTCTTAGCATTCGCTAATAAAGTAGCTGACGCTGCAATTGCAGACACAGTGGCTATTGAAGAACTACAAGCTAAGTATGAAGAAGACCGTGTTGAGCTAGTAACTAAAATTGGTGAAAACATCAACGTACGTCGTCTTCAGTACATCACTGGTGAGCAACTAGTAGAGTACCGTCACGGTGAGCGTATTGGTGTTGTTGTTACAGGTGTTGCTGATGAAGAGACACTTAAGCACGTTGCAATGCACGTTGCTGCTTCAAACCCAGAATACCTAACACCTGAAGATGTTCCTGCTGACGTTGTTGAAAAAGAAAAGCAAGTTCAAATCGACATCGCGATGAACGAAGGCAAGCCTGCTGAAATCGCTGAAAAGATGGTTGTTGGTCGTATGAAGAAGTTTACTGGTGAGGTTTCTCTTACTGGTCAAGCTTTCATCATGGAACCTAAAAAATCTGTTGGCGAAGTTCTTAAAGAGAAAAGCGCAACAGTTACTAGCTTCGTACGTATGGAAGTTGGTGCAGGTATCGAGAAGAAAGAAGAAGACTTTGCTGCTGAAGTTGCTGCACAAATTGCAGCGGCTAAAGGCCAGTAATTCTCTTGCTCAGCCGATGAAAAGATAAATAGATGAAATTAATCTGTTATTAGCTTTTGCGTCAGTGCTGAAAATTCTTTAAAATAACCGCGTTTTATGTATAACCATAAACGCGGTTATTTTTTATCTCATT
The DNA here is from genome assembly GCF_052376275.1 of Pseudoalteromonas sp. AOP7-A1-14. NCBI lineage: Bacteria > Pseudomonadati > Pseudomonadota > Gammaproteobacteria > Alteromonadales > Pseudoalteromonadaceae > Pseudoalteromonas > Pseudoalteromonas sp. AOP7-A1-14. The sequence continues at coordinate 13,164 of NZ_JBQSVO010000052.1, forward strand.
ATTAAGGCTGGCCCAAATACTATGACTATCAATCGTAAACCTATTTTTAGACGCGTTCTTCTTAAATTAAGTGGTGAGGCATTAATGGGAGACGAAGGCTTCGGCATCGATCCTAAAGTGCTTGACCGTATGGCTCAAGAAATTAAAGAACTGGTAGAACTCGACGTAGAAGTGGGTTTGGTTATCGGTGGTGGTAACTTTTTACGGGGTGGTTCACTGGCAGAAGCAGGTATGAACCGCGTAGTCGGTGATCACATGGGAATGCTCGCAACCGTAATGAACGGCCTTGCAATGCGTGATGCGTTACACCGTGCATTTGTAAATTGCCGCTTAATGTCAGCTATTCCACTAAATGGTGTATGTGACGCTTACAATTGGGCTGAAGCAATTAGCTTATTAAAATCTGGTCGCGTAGTTATTTTTGCAGCTGGTACGGGTAACCCATTTTTTACTACTGATTCAGCAGCCTGTTTACGTGGTATTGAAATTGAAGCCGATACGGTAATTAAAGCTACTAAAGTAGATGGTGTTTACAGCGATGACCCAGTGAAAAACCCTGAAGCAGCACTGTATAGCCATTTAAGCTACAATGAGATTATTGAAAAAGAATTAAAAGTGATGGATTTAGCCGCATTTACGCTAGCTCGCGATCACAAAATGCCGCTGAGCGTATTCAATATGAATAAATCAGGCGCGCTTAAGCGTGTTATTATGGGTGAAGAAGAAGGAACCCTTATTTCTTCACAAGCCTCCGATGAAGTTATCAAATAGATTAGGATTGAACCGTGATTAACGATATTAAAGAAGATGCTGCAGATCGTATGCAGAAAAGTGTAACGGCACTTGGCAGTCAATTATCTAAAATTCGTACTGGTCGTGCCCACCCAGCATTGTTAGATGGCATTATGGTGTCGTACTATGGTGCTGATACACCACTTAACCAAGTTGCTAATGTAAGTATTGAAGATTCACGCACGTTAGCTATCAGTGTGTTTGATAAATCACTAGCACAAGCGGTAGAAAAAGCGATTATGGCATCTGACTTGGGCTTAAACCCAATGTCAGCAGGTACGGTTATTCGTGTACCATTACCTGCGCTTACAGAAGAGCGTCGTAAAGACTTAATTAAAATTGTGCGTGGTGAAGTGGAAGGCGGCCGTGTAGCGGTACGTAATATTCGCCGTGATGCCAATAGTGATATCAAGAACTTACTTAAAGATAAAGATGTTTCAGAAGATGAGGCACATCAAGCTGAAGATGAAATTCAAAAATTAACAGACAAGTTTGTTAAAGAAATGGATGCTCAACTAACAGCGAAAGAAGCTGAGTTGATGGAAATATAAGTAGCAAAATAGTTTAGGCTTAGATATTTACTAACCTAGTGATCGGGGTATATAAATAACCCTTTTTTCTAGAGCTGGATTTATGCGTCAATAGCAGGGCTATTGTAAGTAAACTCAGTGCGGTAGCGCTAAATATACCTGTCTGAAATAGATTTATTATCCCTATTTCAGGTTAAAAATATTAGTTTTGAAACGCCGTCTAGGGTATACTAGGCGGCGTTTTTTTATGGAATAATCAATATTTATGGTTCTTAACGCTGATAAAATTCCCCAGCGATGTTTACCCAAGCATGTCGCGATAATCATGGATGGTAATGGTCGGTGGGCGCAAGCAAAAAACCGCCCGCGTGTTTATGGACATAAAAAAGGCGTTGATGCCGTGCGCCAATCAGTGCAGTTTTGTACTAAATTAGGTGTGCAATCGTTAACCCTCTTTGCATTTAGTAGCGAAAATTGGCGTCGCCCCGAAGACGAAGTGAATACCTTAATGGAATTGTTTTTATTTGTGCTGAGCAAGGAAGTCAAAAAGCTGCATAAAAACAATGTAAAACTGACTATAATTGGTGATTTGTCACGCTTTTCTGATGCTTTACGTGACAAGGTTGATGCGGCGCATGCGCTCACTCGTGATAACACGGGGTTACGATTAAATGTTGCAGCTAATTATGGTGGGCGTTGGGACATTACTCAAGCCACGAAGCAACTAGCGCAGCAAGTAGCTCAAGGGCAACTATCACCCGATGATATAACGCAGGATCACCTAGGTGACTGTATTGCGATGAATGATCAAGTAGAGCTTGACTTACTTATCCGCACAGGCGGTGATGTTCGCATAAGTAACTTTTTACTTTGGCAAGCAGCATATGCAGAGCTGTACTTTACTGATACGCTTTGGCCTGACTTTAACGAAGCGGCATTCGCAGAAGCGATTGCATGTTACGTCGCCAGAGAGCGACGATTTGGTTGTACTGGCGAACAAATAAAACAATTACTCGCCGAAACCTAAATATTTATAAAGGGTTACACTTTGCTTAAACAACGAATTTTAACTTCGCTCGTGCTTGCTCCATTGGCATTAGTTTTAGTTTTTTATACTCCGCTAACTTTGTTTAGCTATATAGCTGGTGGTATTGTACTGCTAGGTGCTTGGGAATGGTCTGCGTTTATGGGGCTATGCGATAAATTAAAGCGGATCACCTTCGTGTCGCTTATTGCCATCTTATTGACGATGTTAAATTTACATTGGCCAATAGAATCTTTATGGATTGATGGGAAGCTTATTGGCGACGCCAACTATCTATTTACCTTGTCATTTGCATGGTGGTTAGTCGCGACTTACTTAGTATGGCGCTATCCGGCTATGGCCAAAGCATGGAACGAAGGTTTTTTGATGCGCGGTATTGCAGGGCTGCTTACTTTAATTCCGCTTTGGCTTGCGTTAAATACTCTACGTAGTGCAGGTTATGTCGAATCTACACATTTTGGCTCGATGCTTATTTTAGTGGTTCTAGGCATTGTTTGGAGCGCTGATATTGGGGCTTATTTCACGGGTAAAAACTTTGGCAAACATAAATTAATGCCAAAAGTAAGCCCTAATAAAACTATTGAAGGCTTAGCGGGGGGCGTTGCAGCGGCAGTAATTTTTGTGCTGACCTTTTGCCACTTTACAGATGTAGGTACAGCTGTATGGCCGGTTTATGCTGTTATGACGGCCTTTATTGCGCTTTTCTCAGCCATTGGTGATTTGCTCGAAAGCATGTTTAAGCGCGAAGCTGGCTTAAAAGACAGCGGCTCGTGCTTGCCAGGCCACGGTGGCATTTTAGATCGCATTGATAGTCTAACTGCTGCTGCTCCTATTTTTGTACTGTGTTATGCCTGGACTTTAAGTTTATGATTTACCAGCAAAAACTGGTTGTTTTAGGAGCTACAGGCTCTATAGGCTTGAATACGCTAGATGTTATTTCACGCAATAAAGCTCAGTTCAGTGTATTTGCGTTAACCGCAGGACATAATGCCGATAAAATGGCTGAACTTTGTTTAGCACATAACCCTCAATATGCGGTAATGGTTGAGCAGCACGGCGCAAATAAGCTACGTGATTTACTTGCAAATACACGGTGTAAAACTCAAGTACAAAGTGGTACAAAAGCCATGAGCGAATTGGCAGCGCACCCTGATGTAGATACAGTGATGTCTTCTATAGTCGGTGCTGCGGGGCTTATACCTACGCTTAGCGCAGTTGAGGCGGGCAAAAAAATACTACTAGCGAATAAAGAGTCGCTAGTAATGTCTGGTCAGCTGTTTATAAATAAAGTTAAGCAGCACAAAGCTACTTTGCTACCTATAGATAGTGAACATAATGCGATTTTTCAATGTATGCCTACTGGGCTTCAAGGCACGCAAGGGCAGCTTAAAGAGCATGGCGTTAGTAAAATATTATTAACAGGCTCTGGCGGGCCATTTCTTAATCGTGACGTAGGCACTTTGTCACAGGTAACCATTGATGAGGCCGTTGCACACCCAAACTGGTCAATGGGGCATAAAATTTCAGTTGATTCTGCAACCATGATGAACAAAGGCCTCGAATTTATTGAAGCTAAATGGCTATTCAATTGCGAGGCTTCGGATATTGAAGTAGTCATACATCCGCAAAGCATTATCCACTCTATGGTGCAATATCAAGATGGGTCTGTTCTTGCCCAAATGGGAAATCCAGATATGCGCACACCAATCGCCCACGCATTAGCTTACCCTGAACGCATTAATGCAGGTGTTAAGCCATTGAATTTTGAACAAATTGCAGATTTCACGTTTACCAAACCGGATTACGCTCGTTACCCTAACCTCAAATTAGCTATTACAGCTTGTGAGATAGGGCAAGGCGCAACGACAACCGTTAATGCTGCAAATGAAATGGCCGTTGCCGCTTTTTTAAATAAACAAATTAGTTTTACTGATATTTATCGTATTAATGCACAAACGCTTGAACTGACAAAGGATGTTAACGTGCACAGCCTCGATGAAATTTTAGCGTGCGATCAACTTGCACGTACAAAAGCTGTTCAGTTGATCTCAAAGGTGAAACGTTAATGCTTGAATTTTTTTGGAACTTAGGTTCATTTATTTTAGCGCTGGGCATTTTAGTCACGGTGCACGAATACGGCCATTTTTGGGTCGCTAGAAGAGCAGGGGTTAAGGTTCTGCGCTTTTCGATAGGTTTTGGTAAGCCGTTACTTAAATGGTATGACAAACACGAAACTGAATATGTTATTGCAGCGATTCCATTAGGTGGCTACGTTAAAATGCTTGATGAACGTGTTGATGACGTGGCCGATCACGAAAAACATTTATCATTTAATGCAAAATCAGTACAAGCACGAATCGCGATTGTAGCCGCAGGGCCTATGGCAAACTTCCTCTTTGCAATTGTTGCTTTAGGCGCAATGTATATGATTGGTGTGCAATCAATAAAACCTGTGGTGGGTAGCGTTGAATCAAATAGCCGAGCAGAGCAAGCAGGTATTATGCCAAGCCAGCAGATTATAAAAATTGGCGATGATGAGCTTGCGACATGGCAAGATGTGACTTTTTCATTAATGGCTGGTCTTGGTGAGCAAAGTATTGATGTCATCGTACGTGATGAAAACTATCAATCTCAAGTTAAAACACTTAATTTAGCAGGCTGGAAATTAGACCAACGCGATGTACCTCCACTGGCTTCATTAGGTATTATTCCTTTTCGACCACAGGCGAGTTTAAAGCTGGCTGCAATTACTCCAGGCTCTGCAGCTGCATTGGCTAATTTACAAGTAGATGATGAAATAATTGCCGTAAACGAACAAACAATAAGCAGTTGGCAGCAATTAGTTAATGTTATTGAGGGTTCCGCTAACAAAAGCTTACAGTTTAGTGTAAAAAGACAAGATAGAGTAGAGTCGCTAACTGTTACACCGCAAGGTAAAGCGGATGCACAGGGCATTAGCAAAGGATTTCTAGGGGTTGCCCCTTATGTTGAGCCTTGGCCTGAAGGTTATGTTGAAACTAGACATTATGGGCCACTCGATAGTATGGTGCTTGGCACACAAGAAACGTGGCGTTTGATCACTTTGAGTTTTGATATGATTGGTAATTTAATTACTGGTCAAGTATCCGTAAAAAACTTAAGTGGGCCAGTAGGCATTGCAGTCGGGGCTGGAACTAGCGTAAGCTACGGATTAGTCGCGTTTTTAAGCTTTTTAGCGTTAATAAGTGTTAATTTGGGTGTATTTAATTTATTACCCTTGCCAGTACTTGATGGTGGGCACTTAATGTATTACATAATTGAACTTTTCCGTAAAAAACCAGTCTCTGATAAGACGCAAGAGTTTGGTTTTAAGGTGGGTGCGTTGTTACTCATATTTTTAACATGTTTCGCTTTGTTCAATGATGTAACACGATTATAAAAGAACCGAACAGTCTCGAATTAGAACACGATTGTAAAACACCACTAAAATGTAAATGTCATGGTGTTGCGCGGTAATACAGTTGTAAAGGATAAAGATAATAAAATGGCTATAAAAAAACATTTGGCAGTGACAAGTTTATTAGGTGCAAGTTTTGCAGCCCTAGGCCAAACTTCCTTTATTGTTGAAGATTTAAGAGTTGAAGGGTTACAACGTGTCGCACTCGGTGCAGCGTTAACACATATACCTATCAATGTTGGCGATAATGTTGATGACTATACAATTTCAACAACAATTAAGTCATTGTATCGTTCAGGTCACTTCGACAATATTGAAGCGCTACGTGATGGTAATAATGTTATTTTTAAAGTAACAGAACGCCCAACGATCAGCTTAATTGAGTTTGACGGCAATAAAGATATTAAAGATGAGCAGTTAAATCAGTCTTTAGAGCAGCAAGACATTCGCCAAGGTGAGCCACTAGACAAAACAGTTCTAGATAATATTGAAAAGGGCTTAATTGAGTTCTTTCACAGTATTGGTAAATACAACGCAAAAATTGATGTTAGCATCACAAAATTGCCGCGTAACCGTGTTAAGTTAAAACTTGAATTTGATGAAGGCGATGCCGCTTCAATTCGTCAAATTAACTTAGTGGGGAATGAGTTATTCTCTGATGAGGATTTACTAGCGCTGGCTGAGTCACAGCAAGATTTACCCTGGTGGCAGTTTATGGGTAGCGACCGCTATCAAAAGCAAACTGTTGAAGGCGATCTTGAAAAAATTCGCAGTTATTACCTAGACCGTGGTTACCTTCGTTTTAATATAGACTCAACGCAAGTATCAGTAAGTCCTGAACGTGAATCTGTTTATGTAACAGCTAACGTTACAGAAGGGGTTAAATATAAAGTTAAAGGTTTTGACTTTATTGGTGATTTGCTTGGCCGTGAAGAGCTTATTAAAAGTGTAATTCCACTTCGCGCAGGCGAGCTGTACAACGGCTCTGTGGTGACCTCTTCAGAAGAATTTATTAAAAGCTATTTAGCTCGCTTTGGTTATGCCAATGCTGAGGTACGTACTATTCCTGAAATTGACGATGAAAATAAAGAAGTGCAATTAACTCTGTCAGTTGATCCAGGTAAGCGTGTTTATGTACGTCGTATTATTGTTGGTGGTAATCAAAACACCTCCGATGAAGTACTACGTCGCGAAATGACCCAGCTTGAAGGTGCGTGGCTTTCTAATCAGAATCTTGAACGTTCTAAATTGCAAATTCAACGTTTACCGTATATGGAAACTGTTGATTTTAATGTGGTGCCTGTACCGGGTGTTGATGATCAAGTCGATGTCGATTTTAATGTTAAAGAGCAATCAGCAGGTAGCTTTAATGCTGGTCTTGCTTATGGCTCGTACTTAGGTCTGCAATTTAATATTGGTGTGACTGAGTCTAACTTTTTAGGCACAGGTAACCAAATTGGCTTTAACATTAATACTTCCCGTGGTTCTGAGCGTGTAAGCTTATCTTATACTGACCCATACTTTACGCCGGATGGTGTATCGCAAGGTAGTAGCATTTTCTATAGCAACTATGATGCAAGTAAATTCAGTCTAGTTGACTATAAATCAAAAAGTTATGGTATTGGTACGAATATAGGCTTTCCAATTGACGCCGTTAACCGAGTTAACTTTGGTGTGCGTTGGATCCAAGAAGAGCTTTCCGATATTGCTGAGTATGAACAAACTCGCGTAATACGTGAAACGTTCCGCGACCCGGAAAACCCAGATGCAGGCTTTGACTTTACTAAGTACGAGTTAAGCGTTGGTTGGTCACGTGTAACAGTAAACCGAGGCCTATTCCCAACGGCCGGTTCACGTCAAACACTTAATTTAACCGGAACTACGCCAAATTCTGACTTAACTTACTTTAAGTTAAATTATGACTCGCGTTTTTACTGGCCAATTAGTAACGACCACCGCTGGGTATTCTCAACGCGTGCGGCATTGGGTTATGGTAATGGTTATGGCAGCACCAATGGGTACGATCAAACATTACCGTTCCAAGAGTTTTTCCGTATTACCGAGATGGAATTACGTGGCTTTGACAGAAATACAATCTTACCGCAAGCTATTTCTCGCGTACCACAAACTATCCCTGGTGGACCATTGCGAGACGGCACAACAACTGGCAGTATAGGCGGCGCAGAGCAGTTTGACGTGCTTATTCCACAAGGTCGAATTGGTGGTAACACCAAAGCCGTGGCAGGTATGGAGTTAATTGTACCAACACCATTCTTGGATGAAGAAAACACCAGTTCAGTTCGTACTAGTTTCTTCGTTGACGCGGCAAACGTGTGGGATACTGAGTTCAACGTCGATCGTTATCAAAATTTAGCACCGGATGAGCGCGCTAAACTTGAGGATTACTCTGATCCTTTACGTTTTAGGGTTTCAACCGGCTTATCTTTACAATGGATCTCTCCAATGGGTCCTATGTTGATTAGTTTTGCGTATCCATTGCAACAAGAAGAAGATGACGATACGAAGACCATCAGCTTTAATATTAGTAATACATTCTAAAGGAGTTTTTATGAAAAAATCATTTAAATCAACAGCTATCGCTATTTTAGCTACCCTAATGATGGGTACTTCAGTTAACGCATTTGCTCATAAAGTAGGCATTGTAGATATGCAAGCTATCTACAAAGAAATCCCGCAAATGGCTAAAATTGAACAGTCACTACAAAGTGAGTTTGCTGAGCGTCGTCAAGAGCTTGAAAAATTACAGGGCGATATTCGTTTTGAAGCTGAGAAGTTCAAACGTGAAAGCACAACTTTAAGCCAAGCACAAAAAGATGTGTTACGTGACAAAATTCAAGATATGCAAAAAAATCTTGCTGAAAAAGGTCGTCCTTTAGAGCAAGAAATCAAAGCACGTCAAAACCAAGAACTTGCTAAAGTGCAAGGCTTAATTATCAAAGCGATTGAAGAAGTTGGTAAATCAGGTGACTTTGATGAAGTTAAAGTAAAAGATGCTACAATTTACTTTAACCCTAAAGAAGTAACTGACTTATCAAGTAAAGTTGTTGATAAAGTAAGCAAACTATAGAATCAATATGCAAAATTATACGCTTTCGCAGATTGCGGAACTTCTAGGCGCCGAGCTTCATGGTGACGGCGCTTTAGAAATTGGCAAAATAGCCACCCTTGCAAATGCCCATTCTGGGCATATTGCATTTCTAGCCAACAAGAAATACCGACCACAACTTTTAGATACAAAAGCAACAGCAGTGATACTTTCACCTGCAGATGCTGAGTACTTTGATGGTAACAAAATCATTGTTGCGAACCCTTATGTTAGTTATGCAAAACTTGCTCAATTTATGGATACCACACCGCGAGCGGCGCAAGCAGGTATTCATGCCCGGGCAGTCATTCACGATTCAGCTAATATCGGTAATAATGTCGGGATCGCTGCAGGTGCCGTTATTGAAGCCGGCGCAGAGATTGCTGATGATGTGCAGATTGGTGCAGGTTGTTTTATCGGTGCTAATGCTAAACTAGGCAAGGGCACTAAGCTATGGGCTAATGTTAGCGTCTATCACGATGTTGAAATTGGCGCTGATTGTTTGTTTCAATCAGGTGCTGTAATTGGCAGTGATGGCTTTGGTTATGCTAATGAGCAAGGTCAATGGATTAAAATTCCTCAGTTAGGCCGGGTTATTATTGGTAATAAAGTAGAAATTGGTGCCGGTACTACGATTGATCGTGGTGCGCTGGATGACACTATTTTGCATGATAACGTCATTATTGATAACCAATGCCAAATCGCCCATAACGTTGAAATTGGTTCAGGAACAGCTATTGCTGGCTGCACTGTTGTTGCAGGTAGTACGGTGATAGGTAGGAATTGTCAGATCGCTGGTCTTGTAGGTATAAATGGTCACATGAATATATGTGATGGTGTTATAATTACAGGTATGAGCATGGTTACTAAAGCAATTACTGAACCTGGGGTCTATTCTTCAGGCTTACCGCATTTGAGTAATAAAGAGTGGCGTCGCAGTATTGCTCATATACGTAACCTCGGCGATATGAAAGAGCGTATTAAAGCACTTGAGTTATTAACGAAGTCATAACTATTGAACACTAAAAAGGATGCTATTTTGGCAAACGAATTAAATAGCCTAGATATACAAGAGATTTTAAGCTTACTACCGCATCGTTATCCGATGCTACTTGTTGATCGTGTTATTGATTTTACACCGGGTAAATCTTTGCATGCGATTAAAAATGTATCGTTTAATGAACCTATTTTTACCGGGCATTTTCCAAATCAGCCTATTTTTCCAGGTGTATTAATTTTAGAAGCTCTTGCGCAAGCTACGGGTTTACTAGGATTTAAAACGGTAGAAAATCGCAGCGAAAATGAATTATATCTGTTTGCCGCAGTAGACAATGCCCGCTTTAAGCAGCCGGTAGTGCCAGGTGATACCATGCATTTACACGTTGAATTTTTAAAGGAGCGCCGCAACATTTGGAAGTTTGCAGCAGAAGCGAAAGTTGATGGCAAGCTAGTGTGCAGTGCCGAAATCATGTGTGCAAGAAGAGAGTTTTAACAGTGATCCATCCTACGGCGATAATCGAATCTGGGGCTACACTTGGCAAAAATGTGTCAGTGGGTCCATACAGCTATATTGGTAATGATGTAGTGATTGGTGATAATTGTATTATTGAATCACATGTGGTTGTTAAAGGGCCCTCTACCATTGGCTCAGGTAACCATATTTTTCAGTTTGCCTCTGTAGGTGAACAGTGCCAAGATAAAAAATATGCTAATGAGCCCACAACGCTGATTATTGGTGATAACAACGTTATTCGTGAATGTGCAACTATTCACCGCGGAACGATTCAAGATCAAGGCGTGACTAAAATTGGTAGCAATAACTTGTTTATGGCTTATACCCATGTTGCTCATGATGCAGTGATTGGCGATAACGTAATATTTGCTAATAATGCATCGGTTGCAGGCCACGTACATATTGGTGATTGGGTTATTCTTGCGGGTAATTCAGGTATTCACCAGTTCTGTAAGGTAGGCGCGCATGCTTTTGTCGGCATGTATTCAGGCGTGAATAAAGACGTTCCACCATTTGTTACGACTATTGGCACACCAGCAGGGCCAGTAGCAATTAATACTGAAGGCATGAAGCGTCGCGGTTTTGAAAGTGACGAAGTAATGGCGACACGTCGAGCTTATAAAACACTTTACCGTAAAAGCTTAGGCATTGATGAGGCGCTTGAGGCACTAAGTGAAGATGCTGCCAGATACCCAGCAGTGCAAATGATGGTCGATTTTGTTAAGTCATCAGAGCGTGGCATTATTCGTTAGGTGATATCCACCAATAAATACTAGCTCAACGAGCAAATGACTTAAAATAAGAAACCACCTTCTACGGTGGTTT